>JAOACM010000500.1 GCA_026417845.1 Planctomycetota bacterium
GGCTGTTGCTGTGACGCCGCGCCGCCGCTCGCCCTGCTTGCCGTCCAGTCTCGAGAAGCCGATCTCGAAATCGCCGGCCTTCCCGTCGCGGAGCAGCGCGCCCTGCTTCCCGAACAGGCGTATGACCAGTCTGCTTACGATGTCCTTGTCGTCGTTGTCGTCGGGCCTGTTCTGGCGGGCCTGGCCGAGAGGACCGGCGCCCTGGAACAGACCGACCTGCCAGGTGAACCAGTCAACCGGAGTATCCTTGTATTCGCCGACTATCTTGATCCCCAGGTCGCGCGTATCGCCGTTCGAGGCGTCGCGCGAAAGCATGGCCCGCTCGGGCAGCGGCAGTCTGGCCGAGGACCAGTTGCCCTCCCTTCCCAGCGGCCGCTTGCCCTGCCCGATCCAGATCGTGTGGTACTTTATGAATCCCAGCTCGATGTATGCGTCCTGCAGGACGCTGCTGGCCGCCGTGTCGGTTGCGGCGGAATAAGCCCTGGCCGGGTCAATCATCAGCGTCCACTTGACCTCCGGCGTTATCTCGCCGCTCAGCTTGATCTCGGCCCTGCGTATGCGGAACGAATCGTTGTCGTTTCCCTCGTTAGGCGCGCCGCGGGTGGTTTTATTGTCGTCCTGCAGATAGCTGTACCATATCTGCAGGAGCGCCCCGATCTTCATCTTCCCCGTGCTTACGGTTACGACGTCCTTCATGTCGCCGACGCCCTTAGCCTTAAGATAGTCGTCCACCGCCTTCTTGACGTCCGCGTCGGCTTTCTTAGCGTCCGCTTCGGGTTTCTTCTCCCCTTCCCCCGCTTCGACCGCGCCCGGCACGGCTGCCATAGCGCACGCCGCACAGGACGCTATCGCCAGCGCCGTCCTCCAGAATCTCCTCATGCTCTTCCCTCCTCTTCCCTCTTCACGCCCCCCGTCCGCCACCGGGGCTCGCGGCGTCCGCGCGGACGCTCCTCCATTCCGTATCCGGCCCCGGCCGGGAGCGCCTTCCGTATGTATGGAGAATTTATCTGTGACAGGGTTAAGGCCCGACTAATTTACCGCCGGGAAATCGCTAAAATCCTGCGGGGGACGCACGCGGGACGCCGGCATGTTCGAACCCTCGCGCATAAGAGCCTACCGGAACACCTCCGGCGCTCCAGCCTATGCGATCAGCGATCCACACTGTCCGACGGGAGGTTTTTGGGCAGGTTCTAAGCGCCCGCAGGCAGCGCGCGTCTCGCGCACGGACCGATCCCGATCTGCATTTTCCGCGACGGACAGAATAGGGGGACAGGCAACGCCAGCCGCGCGAGCATATCGCAAGAAACGGCCGGAACTCATCCCTTGGGCAGAACGGTGGAGCCGTGCCGCGTCTCGAGCAGCCTGCGCCCCAAGAGGCGGTGGTTGATTTTGACGAAGGAAAGATAGCGCGCCGCGACGTAAGCCAGCACGGCGAGGCAGAGGACCAGATGGATCGCCGCGTTTATCATGCCGAGGTTGAGAGCTATCTGGACGACGGCCACCGCCATCAGCCCGAGACGGAAAAGCCCCAGCAATCTCTCCTCGCACAAATGGTGGAATGCCTCGCGCAACAGCCTGCGCGCGAGGCTGCCGGATACGCCTTCGTCAGGGGGCTTGACTTCGACGCGGGATACCAGGAACGACAGGACGATTTCAAACGCGAAAGCCGTTACCAGCACCCACTCGCCGAACAGCGCCATCGCCGCGGCCATCGCGATGGACGATATCCGGTCAATGGCCCGGGAGATGCGGCGGGAACCGGGCATCTCACACCCCCACGGCCAGCCTCCTGGCGAACTTCTCAGGCAGGCCGTTGTCAATGATGCTCCGCTGGGCCGCCCGTATATCGTACTGCTTCCGGAAGAACGTCATCGTCCAGTGCTCGGCGTCGAACATCCCGAAGCTCGCCAGCGGGCACTTGTCCCGGGGCTGGCCCACGGACCCCGGGTTAATTAAATATACCTCATTGCGATCGAGTTGGAAAGTCTTGGTCTCCTGCAGGTCGGTCCTTATGGCCTTGGTACCTATCAGCATGGGCACGTGCGTATGACCGAAGAAGCATATTTTCATGCCCGGGAAATCGTTGAGCATGCATTCGAGATTTTTCTTAACCTCGGCGGCTGTCAGTATGTACGCATCCCGCTCTATGAGGCTGCCGTGTACCATGATGAAGACATCGTCCACCGTCTGCCCCTGGGGCAGGCTGCGAAGGTACCGGGCGTTGGCGGGAGATATGTTATCGGCGGTCCATTCGAGGACTTTTGACGCCGTCTTGCGCATCCTCGGGTCCTTCTCGCCGATCACCTGCCGGTCGTGGTTGCCGGCGATAGTTACGATATCCACGCGCTCCTTGACGGCCTGTATGCATTCGGAAGGCTCGGCTCCGTAACCGACAAGGTCTCCCAGACAGAGTATCTTCTCGACGCCCACCATCTGGAGGCACTCCAAGGCGACCTTGAGCGCCTGGTAATTGGCGTGTATGTCGGAGATTATTCCGTATCGCCTGCAGAGCGGCATCGGCCGGCTTCCCTGCTCCTGTTCCCCTGTTGGCGCGCGGTCAGCCGCCCCGAGAACAACGATACGCGGACCGGAACCGTCGCGCGCCAGACGCCGGTGCATTTGAAATCCAAGTGTATATTATTCGCCCCAGCCTGCCAATCAAGAGGAAGCCTGCATATGTGGGATGGGCGATCGTTTCCTGCGGCAGCTCGCGAATCGGGTTCGAAGGTAATCTTCCGATCCGATGCCCTTGGGACGACAGGCATCGGGGCGTTATCCAGCCCTTACCCGTTCGTCGTGCCGTAGCCGATAAGCTCGGCGCCCTTATGATCGGCCGAAGCCTCCGTTTGATGCGCGTTCCATCGCTGCCAGTCGGAAACGGCGCCTCGCAGAAAATTGACGTCCCCCTGCCAGACTCGTATCTCTACATACTTCGCGAACAGGTCCTCCCGGGCCAGAAGACGGGTTCCCCTGTGCTCTCGCGTTGCGGTATTCAGCTCCTCAATGGTGCGCTTCGCAAATTCCCTGCAGAACCTCTTCAGGTCGGTTTCGTCTTTGATACCAAGGACGCAATAAAATGTGCGGACTTCGATCGGCTTGTCCGATAAGAGATCGCCCATGTTTCCCGTCCCGCTCAGTGATACCATACCCTCAATCCCTGTTGGAGTCGCCCGCACAGGTGATGCATACTCCGTGCAATCATGCACGGTGCAACCAACCCATTCTGCAT
>JAOACM010000501.1 GCA_026417845.1 Planctomycetota bacterium
CCCTGATGACATCCCCGGCCCATACCAGCCGGTGGTACGCTCCGTGATGCTCGCCCCGTGCCAGGAGCAGGCTCATTCCGGGCCTCGCCCCCCACGCGAACGGCATCTGGGATAGCAGGACGGTCGCCAAAGGAATACAATCCTCATATCTGGGCAGGAGTACGGGAACCAGCAGCCATATGCCGGCCGTGCAGGCTCCCCAGGCGAGCGCGCCGGCCGCCAACATGAACCACATGCCACGCATCACCGTGGAGACGTCCACGGCGTACTCGCGGCGGGCCAGCCGGCTCACCAGTATCTGGTCCACAAGCCGCCCGAACCCGACGGGCAGAAGCAGCGCCTTGGCCATGTTGTAGGCGGCCAGTTCTTCGAAGGATACGAGCGTCTTCAGCAGCGGCCGTTCGAAATGGTTCGTCAGCGAAGCTGCTGCGGACTGGGCGGCGAACCGCCGCGTCAACGGGCCGAAATTCTCCGGTACGGCGCGGTTCGAGCGCATGGACATTGCCCGGATGAACAATGATCCGGTCAGGATCGCGCCTGCCAGACAGAAAGCGACATAGCACCAGAGAACCGAGCTGGTGCCCCATGCGGCGAGCGCCACGGCCCCGGAGGTGCTGGCGCCGCAGGCGATGCGCCGGGCGAACAGCGACCGGAAATCTCCGCGCCCCATCAGGAAGGCGTCCATGGTGTCGAGCGCCTGGAGCGCCGGCGCGAAGATGCCGGCGATCGCCAGCACCAGGGCAATGTCCTTCCGACCCGCCAGCGCATGGAACCCGGCGATGGCCAGAAGGAATACGGATGACACCGCCCCGCCAAGAAGCCTGATCCTGGTGCCGTGCCACAGGCATCCATCCTGTCCGTGGGCGGCACCGTAAATGACAACATGCGCTATTCCCGGTATCGTAAAGACGCCGGCCATACCCACCATGCCGGCGACGTAACCCCATATCCCGTAGCCCTCGCGGGGCAGCCAGATCCCTAGGGCCAGAGTCTGGAGGACGCCAAAGACCGCCAGCGAAACTTCTATCCCGCCGGCGTACAGCGCGCTTTCCCTCAGATACTTCGATCGGATTATACGCAACAGCACGGGCTGATGTCTTTCCTCCCTGGAGGTCGCGCGGCGAGGCGGTCGCGCAGATGTCTGTCTCCGCCCGACGGTCCCGCCGTCCGCAGCCCGCGGTCCTTCCAAACCCAGCCGCACGGCCGGGCGGGCCTAGGCCACCGGATCGCGATCCATTTCCGAATAGGGGTAATACCCCCTGCTCTTGAGGGCTTCGATGAGCCTCGCGCCGCCGGGCTCATAAGGAATCACGGCATGCATCACCATATTATGTTCCTTGCCCAGGATTTTCTCAACCAACCGCGACTTGTGCTCGTACCAGAGTTCGGCGGGATCCGCTCCGTCCTGACCGGCAGCCATCGGACATCCGTCCTTCCATTAAGAACCCATCCAGAAACTCCCCGCCGGGCGGTGGGGGAACACTGAGCGCATAAGAGCCTATCCAAAAACCTCTAAAGCGTGAGGTTGGACATAACGATATTTCTTTATGAAGTCAGGTAGATTTTCAAGGATGGAATTTGCGAGGAGCGAGGATGCCATGCCCGGCGCGCCACTTCAAATGGCAGCCGCTGCTTGAATCGCCAAACAAAAAAACCGGCTCTCATGGTGCCGCAGACGCGGAACCTCTTTTCGCAAATGCTTCGTGCTCCGCCGCTATCCCGGCGGCAGATCGCCGCTCATGTCAGCGAAGTCCTGCGCCGCACCGGAGAAGCGCGCATCTGCGCTTGGATCCGAAAGACATGCCGCTATCCTCCCCGCCGGAGGCTTGTTATCGAGCAGTACAGTAGAGCTGGAGCCTGTCCGTAAACCCGCCGGCACGGAGTTTACGTGCGAGCGATCCCGGCTTCCGGGCATGCGGTTTTTGGATAGGCTTTTATCCGGAGGGATCGCGAATGTCCGGGGAGTTGAGCATATCCGGGCTTGCCGCCAGCGTGCCGGTCTTTCGTGCAAAAGGCGACGGCGTCGCGGCCGACACCGATCCGGTGGCACGGGAGATTTCGCTGCTTTTGAGGGTCGGAGGCCGCGACCTGTGCCGCCTCCAGTGCAGCCCGGACCGGATGGAGGACCTGGCCGTAGGTTTTCTGTGCGGGGCCGGATTCCTGCAGACATCCGGGAGCGTCGTGCCCGATGTGTCGTGTCGGATGGCCGGCAGGCTGGCCGTGGCGGACGTGGCGCTGGATGTCCCCGATGAGGCGATTGCCCGCTTTCACCGGAACATGACGGCAGGGACCGGGTGCGGACTGGCCCCGTTCGGCGCTGAAAGTCCGGATCCGTTCGACTGCGGGCGCAAGATAGACACCTCGTTCCGCATCCGGAAGGAGGCGCTGCGATCGGCCATGGCGTCCTTCCAGAAGATGTCAGCCGTCTACCGCGAGACCGGCGGCGTGCACGGAGCGGCCATCGCGGACGGAGACCGGATCGTGGCGTTCGCCGAGGATATCGGCCGCCACAACGCCGTAGATAAAACGACAGGGTTCTGCCTGAGGCGAGGCATACCGCTGCGGGACAAGGCGCTCCTGAGCACCGGGCGCGTAAGCCTGGACCTGGTCTCCAAGGCGGTGCGCGCAGGCGTTCCCGTGGCAGCCTCGAGGTCAGCGCCGACCGACGCGGCCGTGGAACTGGCCGCGCTCGCGCAACTGACGCTTATCGGTTTCCTCCGGGGAGACCGGATGAACATATACTCGGCTCAGTGGAGGTTGTCATGACCGCTCCTGAAGGCAGAGCGTGGGGCGCTATTCTCGCCGGCGGCCGCGGATCGAGGATGGGCGCGGACAAAGCCCTGCTCAGGATCGGCGGTCGCACACTTATAGAGCGAGCCGCCGGGGCGATGGCGGAGGTATTCGGCGACCGGTTGCTTATAGTGACTGACAGGCCGGACCGTTTCGCCGGGATGGCGCTTCCCCGTGTGGCGACTGATCTTGTGCCCGGCGCTGGGCCGCTCGGCGGCCTCCTCACGGCGCTCCGGGAAGTCGGCGACGCTCCGGTCTTCGCGGTCGCGTGCGACATGCCTGGGCTGGATCCGGCCGTGATGAGGGCGCAGCTCGATCTCTGGCGCGATGGCGAGGCCGACGCCCTGGTCCCCGTAGCGGCCGGCCGCCCGCAGCCTCTCCACGCCATATACTCCCGGGTCTGCATCGGCATCGCGGAGAAGCTGCTCCCCTCGGGCA
>JAOACM010000502.1 GCA_026417845.1 Planctomycetota bacterium
GAAGTAATACAGTCCGTACGGATCGTATTCGCCGGGGTCCCGCCCGCAGTGGGCGCGGTAGCGCTTACCCGTTACGAGCTCGGGTTTGCCGTCGCCGTCCAGATCGCCCCACCACATATCGTGATACTGGCTGTTGAACGGATCTATCGGATGCCTGATCCATGCGGTCCGCCCGCTCTCCCGGCGCTGCTCCCACCAGTCCAGGCCGTAGCCGTGGGCCTGACCGACGATCAGGTCGCTGATCCCGTCGCCGTTCACATCCGCCACGATTATGGGGACGCTTGCCGATCCCAGGTCGAAAGCGCGCACCAGTTCCCACGGTCCGGAGAGCGGGTCCCCCGGCGGAGGTTTCAGCCATCCGTGGCGGCAGACCAGTTCTCCCCGGCCGTCGCCGTCTATATCGCCGAAGCCCAGTCCGTGGCCCAGTTTGCCGTCGTAGAGTACGAACTCGCGGAATGTTCCCGTCCCGCGGCCGGAGGAGTCCAGGACCAGCTTGTACGCCTTCTGCGGATGATTCGGTGTATTGGGGACGATCTCGATCAGGCCGTCGCCGTCCAGGTCCCAGGCGCGAGTCGTCTCCACGTTTCCGCATTTGCCGATCTCGTACTCCGTCCACTCCTTCGCCGGATCCCCCCTGGGGTTCTCCCGCCAGCGGAGATTGCCGCCCCACCAGCCTCCGGTTATGAAGTCGAGAAACCCGTCGCCGTTCACGTCCACTGGAATGGTGGAAAAGTCGTCGAAGTACTCGCCTTCCGCCCTGACCGGGCCGACCGGGCACTTGCGGTCGAAATCAGGGCCCGGGTACCACCATGCTCCACAGACTATGTCGGGCTTCCCGTCGTTGTTGACATCGAACACGCCGGCGGATTCGTAACGCTCGTCCGATATCCGTACCTTCCTGAATCGCAGCGGCGGCATCGGTTGTATCCTCCCGCTTTTTCGGATCCTCAGCAAAACCCCGGTCGGCCCGGCGGATCGCCCCGTCGTTCCCGCGCCAGTTCCCTGGCATCGGGGCCTCTCTCCGTCCGGACTTTGCAGCCGGCGGCGCGTTCCGGGCCCGCGGCTTCTCCGGTTGGCTGACGCATGGGCCTGCAGCCCGCCTACGCCCCGCGGCGGCCGGAATCCGGCCCAATCAGCTTCCTGAGAAACCGCAGGCCGTCCCTGGCAAGGGCATCCTGGCTTTCGGCCAGCGGCCGCCATATCGCGGCGGCGGCCGCGATGACCTTGCACTCGGGCGTGAACGACTCGATGACTACATCGCCGGCGTAACCGATCTCTTTCAGTCCCCGCACCAGACCGGCCCAGTCCACATGACCCGAACCCGGTGCTCCGCGGTCATTCTCGCATGCGTGAACGTGCGCCAGGCGGACGCCGGCCGTTTTGACGGCATCGTAGATGCTCTTTTCCTCGATGTTGGCGTGGAAAGTGTCCAAGTGAATGCGGACGGAATCGGAGGCTACATCGTCGAGGAGCGTCGCGACCTGCGCGCAGGTATTGATCAGATCGGTCTCGAACCGGTTGAGCGGCTCGACGGCCAGCGTAACGCCGGCGTCCGACGCGGCCTTGCCGGCCTCCCTGATCCCCTTCACCGCTCTTTTCCATTCCGCCTTCTTTTGCCTGGCCGGAACATGTCTGCGTTTGCCGACAGCCGAGTACATCGGTCCGGCGAACACCTTCGCGCCTATGGCGGCGCACAACTTCAGGCAGGCGCGGATGTAGTTCAGGCCCTCAGCGCGGTATTCCGGCTCGTCGTGAGTCAGGTCGCGGGTCGGACCGAACGCACCGCACGCGACAGCCCTGAGGCCTGTCCGGGCATAGGCATCCTTAAGCCTGGCTGCGTCCAGGGTGCCTGGATCTTCTATCGGGATTTCGAACGTATCGAAACCCATTTCCCGCGCCCTGTCCAGAAGTCCGAGCGATCCGTTCCCGAACGGGGATGTCCACACCCATGCGTTGACGCCTATTCCAATAGCCATCGGTCCTTCTCCTTATTCCGGCGGCGCGCCGCGCTGGACCCGGTGCACGTTGGAGCCTGTCCCAAAGCCTCTGGCGCCGAATTCCGGGCCCGGGAATGCCTCTCCTCCTGTCCGGAGGCTTCTGGATGGACTTTCGGCCTCATCGTGTCGCATCCCGCGGTTCGCACCGACGCCGCGCTGCCCCCTGCCGCTCGCGCGGCTTTCTGAGCCGGCTCCAGTCCGCGCCGATCCGCCCGCCCCGACAGGACGGGGGATCCGCGTCTCACTTGCCCCATCTCGCGCGGATGTACTCGCGCGCGACCTTCAGGTCCTCGACCGCCTCGGCCGCAGCGCAAGGCGGTTCGATCTCGCCCCGGCACACCCTGACGAAGTTGGCGGCCTGGCGCCGCATGGCGTCCTCCCATGGCAGCGCCGGCGCCGAGCGCATCGGCACCGCGCCGTCGCCGGGGTCCTCGTAGACTTCCACCTCGCCGGCGCGGTTTACTGTCAGCGGGGCGAAGAGCCGCAGTCTGATGTATCCCTTCTCGAAGGCAACCATCGCCTCCTCCTCCCACTCCACGGTCGTGCGGTACGGAGCCATCTCAATCGAAGCGGTTATCCCGGATGCGCTCTCGGCGACAAGCAGCACCCCGGACCTGTCCGCATAAGCTACCCGGTACGGCTCGCCCAGCAGGTATCTGAGCAGATTGACCTGGTGGATGTAGTAATTGACGAACGCCACGTATTCCTTCGCCATCTTTTCGTCGAGATCGGCCGGAGGCTGCTCGCCGGGAGCGGGCGGACGCTTATCCCCGGCGTTCAGTACCCAAGCCATTCCGCCGGCGATCCAGTCGCCTGGAGGCATTACGACGCGAACGTATCGCATCTGGCCGAGGCGTCCGGAATTTTTCAATTCCACGATCTTTTCCCTGGCGAAGTTCGCGGCCGCGTCGGACCGCTTGTGGTAGCCCACCATGTGCACGCAGCCGTGCCCGGCGGCCATCTTCGCCAGCCGTTCTCCGGTGTCAGGGCACACGCAGAGAGGTTTCTCCGTGAACACGTGCCTGACGCGCGGATAGATATCGGGGAGCAGGGCAGCGTGGTGCGCGAACGGCTGAGACGCCACCACCCCGTCGAGCTTTTCCTTTTCGAGCATCTCCCGGTGGTCGCGGTAAACCTTCGGGACTCCGTACCGCCGCGCGACAAGCTCGGCCGTCGCGGCGCGCAGCTCGGCCAGCGCCACGACCTCGCAATCC
>JAOACM010000503.1 GCA_026417845.1 Planctomycetota bacterium
GGCGCCGGGAAGGCCGGAAGGGAACCGGCACCGACGGCAGCCCGCGCGCCCGGCGCTGCGCGGGAACCCGGACCTTCGGGAAGGCAGGCGTCGAGCGAGGCAGCGTTCCGCGCGTTCATCCAGGCCGTAGCGAGGGCGACCGGCGAAGACCCGCTGGCGATAACCCTGATGCTGCGCGTATTCTCGTCGGGAATCTACGGCCTCGTAGCCGAGCCCCTGTGCGGCGAGATACCGCGCTGCGACCGCTGCCCGTTCTCCGCCTCGTGCCGCTTCGTGCTGACGCGTGGCCGCGGCCTGCTTCCGGATGGCCGGGCCACCTCGGCCGCGCTTCTCACCGGCAACCCCCGGGACATCGCTGACGGCGACCTGATCGCCTTCCTCCTCGACGGCAGGGATGCCGACTCCCGCTCGACGGCGATGGTCGAGTCGTTTCTGAAAAGGGTCGGGTCTTTCCATGCGCTGGTCTCCGAAGCGCTGGCCGGAAGGCGTCCCGATCTTGCAGGGCTGGACGCGGATCGCGCCGCCAGGCTGGCCTGCGCCGTCGAGATTGTCCGCCGGTACGCCGAGGGACCACGCAGGTCCGGCAAGGCCTTCAGGAGCGCGGCCGATTTTTACGAACACTTCCGCCTGCGCCTGCGGGACAGGAAACAGGAGGTCTTCTGCGTCGCGATGCTGGATCAGAAACTGAGGTTGATAGACGACCAGGAAATATCGGCCGGCACGCTGACGACCACGGTCGTCCATCCGCGCGAGGTATTCGCGCCGGCCATACAGCGCAGGGCCGCCTCCGTGGCCCTGATCCACAATCATCCCTCCGGCGACCCGACACCCAGCGGCGAGGACAGGGCGATTACCAGGCGGCTGCTGGAGGCGGCCGAGATAACCGGTATCGGCCTGCTCGACCACGTCATAGTAGGCGACGGCTGCTTCTTCAGCTTCGTGGAGAAGCAGCTGCTGTAATGGCCCGCCCGGCGGTATGGCGGGAATGCGGGACCCCATTGTGGCGCCTCCGCTGCGGGGTTATGGTGGCGCCCGACTTCCATGCCGGGCGTCAGGTGCGTCCGGGAGGGAACCCGGCCCCTGCTGCGGGATGCCCGCGCGGCCACATGCCCCTGCGCGGGCGACCGGTTCCACGGCCGGGTTGCGCACCCGCATGGAGGTCGCGAGCGGGCCTGGCGCGCCGAATCCCTCGGCGCCCGGGGACGACCGATGCGCCAGAGCGGCCCGGCCGGGCGCGCGCCGCCGTCCGCGCGGCGGGCGGAAGGTGAGGCGAGCGCAGGAGGAGGAATGCCGTGGCAACGAACATGGAACGTCTCTACACGGAACGGCTGGGACGCTACACGGCGGCAATGCGCAACGGGAAACCGGATCGCATCCCGATACGCCCCTTCGTCGCCGAGTTCACGGCGAAATACGCGGGGTTTTCCTGCCAAGAGGTTACCCAGGATTACGAAAAGGCGTTCGAGGCTGTCCGCCGTTGCGCGGCCGATTTCGATTGGGACGCGGTGGTGGGCAACATGGTTTACGTGTGGACGGGCCTTACGCAGGCCGTCGGGCTGAAATATTACGCCGTGCCGGGGATTGAGATACCGGCGGACGTCGGCTTCCAGTATCGCGAGCCGCCGGAAGGCGACGCCTTCATGAAGCCCGACGAATATGACCGGCTCATCGAGGACCCCACCGGCTATCTCTTCGAGGTGTGGCTGCCGCGCGTGGCGGCGCCGGTCCGCGGGGAGGGCGAGCCGGTTTCGCTCGCCAACAACCTGTCATTCCTCAAGGGCGGGATGGCGATGCTGAAGTACTTCATGGCGTTCGGAGATCAGGCGCGGCGCCTGCGCGAGGAGTCGGGGACGGTCTCCGCCATCGCCGGCATCCTCAAGGCGCCGATGGATATCCTGGCCGACAAGTTGCGGGGGTATCTGGGACTGCTCGAGGATCTGGAGACGCGCCCGGATAAGGTGCTGGCGGCGTGCGAGGCGCTCGCGCCGCATCTCCTGAACGTCGCCCTGGCCGGCAGCGATCCCGGTGGGCACGTCCCCGTCGGCTGCTGGATGCACAGGGGGTGCGTGCCATTCGTCAACCCGCGGACATTCGACCGCATCTACTGGCCCACCCTCAGGCCGATCATCGAGGAGCTGGCCCGCAACGGCCGGCAGACGCTGCTTTACGCCGAGGGCAACTGGGATTTCCATCTGGACGCCTTCGCGCGGCTGCCAGATCGCAGCGTCGTCTATCACGTGGACCAGGGCGATATCTTCGAGGTCCACAGGAAGATCGGGGGTAAATTCTGTCTTTCGGGCGGCGTGCCGAACGCGCTGCTGAGCCACGGCACGGAGCAGCAGGTGAGGGACGTCTGCCGCAGGATCATCGACGAGGTAGCCCGGGACGGCGGCTATATCATGGACGCGTCGGCCATCATCCAGAACGACGCGAAGGTGGAGAACATCCGCGCGATGACCGAGTTCACCCGCGAGTACGGCGTGTACTCTACCGGCCATGCGCCGAAGCCGGAGCGGCCGCTCGCCCCCTCCGCCGCCGGGTCCCGGTCGCTCGGCAGAAAGACCAGGCGCGCGCCCGGCGTTTGCATCCCTTGGGAAGAGCAGAAGGCGCTCCTGCCGCCGATCCAGGGGGACGAAGCCGTCGTCCGCCGCGTTTGGGAGGACGTAGACGCTCTGGGCTGTATGTACATCTGGCACGTGCTGGTGTCGTTCTAGGCAAGCACCTGTCCAGAACCCCTTTTCAGCCGGGATAGAGGATGTGTATTCCTTTGGATATTTTTGGCGGAAAAGCGCGGGATGCGGCGGCGGGAAGTTTTTGCACAGGCTCTTAGAGCCTGCCCAAAAACCTTTTGGCGGATTGGGCCGGGCGCTCTGGAAAATCCGGGTGCCACGGAAGTTTTTGACCAGGCTCTTACTGACAACCACCTCTGCAGACCAGCAACGCAGCCGGCTTGCACCCCCCAATACCTGACCCGGCAGTGCGTCCACCTGTGGACTCTTGACGCTCCGAGGTGCCGGTTTGAGCATGACGCGAGGATTTCGTCCGCAGGGCACCGGATGCGTTTTCCCGGCTTTCTGCGGGCGCGGCGGGCCGGACTCAGCGGCGGCTCGGGGCGGAGTGCGTGAAGGCGGCGCGACCCGTTACGGGGGCGGCCGGCGCGGAGGAGGAGACTGAATCCCGCCCCGCGGGCTGAGGAGGCTGCTG
>JAOACM010000504.1 GCA_026417845.1 Planctomycetota bacterium
ACTTTCCCCGCAGCGCGCCTGCCCGCCGGAGACCGCCGCGGCGGACAGAATGAACGCGGAGACAAGTGCCGTCCAGATGGCCGCGACCCTCGCGGGCGCAACGCCAGCGGCTGCCTTCGGAAATATGCCTGTGGATGCGGCGGAATTTCCAGCCGCCTGGTCCGCCGCGTCGCGGGAAGCTCCCGCGTCCGCATCTACCCTCGCGCATCCTCCCGCCCCGACCGCCGCTCCGGAATACGCGCAGGACACAACGCTCCGCATGAATTCCCCCTCCCGGCTCTTTCCGCCCGTCAGCGGGCGGATATCCGCCTCCCGGAAAACCGGAAAAGGCGGCCGGCCGCCAGCCGTCCGCACCATTTTCTGTCGCACATTTGTTGCCGGCTCTGTGATGTTACGTCCAAATCGTCGTAAAAATCAGATTAGCAGTTTTCTTCCCCGCTTTCAAGACGTCGCTTCCTGGAATTTTCAGCCGCGATCCAGGCGGGAATGCAAAAATATGTTCGCGGCCGCGAATGGCGCGGCGACTAATGCGCGATGGAAATCTGTTCACTGTCTGTACTCGAACGACGGGCGACAGTACAGCGCATGCAATCGCGTGATGATTCCCCTGTACTGATAGTCTGTAGATGGCTCGAAGACATCCAGATCCGAGTCGTCCGGCACGAGCCAGATTTCAGGATGCCATTTTTCCGCATCAGGATTGATCCACCAAGTCTCTTCGGACGTGTCTACGGTCGCGAGCGTATCTATCGGCCCGGAATTGCTATATCTCATGATCTCGACTTCACCCGCGCCGACTTCGTCTGAACGCTCTACAGATATGTCATATGATGTCGTGACATGCATCCACCAGTCTTCGATGTCATCGAGACCATATAGGTCATACACATATCGCCCCTTGACGTGTGCAAGCGTAGCCTGATATGTCGCGCCCGGCTCACGATAAGCCCACATGCGCGCGTCGTTATTGCCTTCGTACTCCACCCCACCCGGTCCGTGATTGACATACGAATCCTTGACGTTCGCCCAAGCCTCGGCCCACGTCCAGCCGCTGCGTGCGTAAAGCACACGATCAGCTGCGATCTTGCCGGGCGTATATTGCGATTCCGTGATACGTACCCACTGCAGCAGGTCGAGCACGCCACGAAGCTCATTGATGTGTTCGGCCAGGCAACGATCACCAGGCTGAAGTTCGCCTTCTTCCAGCGTGCCCCCCCAGCGCGCTGGGAATCGCGTCCAGTACTCACGCGGTTCGCCATAGTATTCGGTCAACAGGTCTGCCAGTGTCCATGGCTCAGGATGATCGCCTTCGCCGATACCACCAAGGTGATTCACGAACTTCCGTCTGAATGATCCTGCGATAACCTGTTCGATATGCAGCCGATACGTATTGATCTGCGATGCCATGATCCGGTTGCCGGGATAGATGATGAGCGGCGGCGATGCAGCCTGAACGGCAACCATGCGTTCCGTGAGTGCCTCACGTACTTCTTCCATTTGCGCTGCAAGCATCTTCTGCCCGGGCTCGACAGGCACCAGGTTCCAGCCCATCGGTCACCCCCAGACAGCATCCCCGCCAGGAGCGGACAGCTGAACGATGGCCCACTTCGTGCCGGTCCCGCTCTCCTTATGGACAATCCGAAACGGCCCCGTAGCGGCGCTCAACAGATAGTTCGGCGAGCCTTCTACCGGCGCGGCAAACTGGTGATCTTCGTCCGTCACATATACACGTGCCGGCGACAGTCCCCCGATCCGCACGCGACCGATTTTGCCGGCCGGAATCGGTTCCATAAGCAATCCGAGGATTGTCGGTGCGCCGCTTGGTTCAGGCGGGATGACGATGACCATTATTCGCCGCCTCCGAGCACTTCAATGATGAATGTCGGACGGTTCAGATACTCGTCCAGATTGTCATTGGGACCGAAGACAACGCCGGTCACTACTACTACAGCGAAGCGGTCGAGGTTCTGACCAGAATCGTTCCGCGCGAGAATGACGGCCGAATCGCCTCCCGGCAAAGCAGTCCCGGCGCCGCCGTCCATCAATGAACGCTTGTATGACTCCACGATATCCGTCAGAGCGTTCCAGTCGGTAGCCGAAACGACGAACGATTGCCCGGGCAGAACTTTCTTCATCCGCTGATCCCCAGCTGGGAAAAATCGCCTGATTCGTAGACTTTTTCCACGTAGACCGCGACGGGCTTTTTTATTCGAACCTTTACGTTTGTGTCCACGGCGTCGCCGTATTGCACCCAGAGGTATTCCCAGCCCTTTTTTGAGATATTCGTTATGCCGCCAATTGTGATTCCTGATTTATTCGGCGATGCCGCGAATTTGAACGTTACCTCCCAGATACCACCGCGCTTCTGGCCTGTTGCGCCAAGGAACAGCACTTCTCCCGTGCTGAATCCACGAAAGCTTCCGGAGTTTACCTTGCCGGTCAGAGCGTAATAGGCAGACTGATTGATGCTTGTCTTGTAATGCGTTTCACTCCAGTTCCAGACCGGAACGACAATATCGCATCCCGCCACGCGTTCTCCGTCATAGCCTATCGCGCCGCCGAGATTATTCGACCCGGCGGGACCGTAGATGCCGACAGTCTGGAGGCTTTGCGTGATATGCTGCGTACCGCCCGTGGAGTCGAACGCAACGACCGGATCGGGCAACGTCTGTTTTTCCGACGGGTCCGGCGGTTCGTATCGCGCGACGAGCCGCCACGTGGTCGCGTTGATGCGCTCCTGGATTTCGATGCTCTTCAGGTATAGATCACCGTACCACTCCTCTATTTCAGCTTCAGCGGCAGCCTTGACAGCCGCTTCGTTAGCGGCATCAAAAACCACATATGGAATTTCGGCCCAGGACCGTGCCCCGAACGCCTCGGACCGACCCTTGAAGAGTTCAAGCACCGTGGCCATATCGCCGCCTCACTCGAACGCCAGCACGCCAGTATCCATCTTCTGCGCGATTCTGCGCGTGTTCCGTGCGGTCTCTTCCGTAGCCGCCGCCGTCCGGTCCAGAGCGCTTCCGCCGAGGCCCAGGCGTTCGAATGCCCCGGCAAAAGCCCCTGCGATATCCAGAGTCGCGCGCGAAAGCGCCACGGCGGGCGCGCCAGGAGCCTCGCCGGGTTCGAATTCAGCCGCCGCACCAATCCGCCCGGCTCGCTCGGCGCATGTCTTC
>JAOACM010000050.1:0-9488 GCA_026417845.1 Planctomycetota bacterium
GGACATCGCTGGGCGCACACTCCGCACGCCACGCACTTATCCTCGTTCAGATGCACCCGCCCCAAGCCGTCCATCTCGTAGGCGGCCATCTTGCACAGGTCGTAGCATATCTGGCAGCCCGCGCCGCAGCCGCAAGCCAGGCATCGCCTGGCCTCCGCTACGGCCTGCTCCCTGCTCAGGACCGGCGTGTATTCCTCGAAATTGCGCACGCGCCTGGCCGGAGGAACCTTCACGACCTCCGGGCGCCAGGCCCGCCTCGCGGCGGCGTGCCGCGCAAGCACTGCATCCCTGTCAACCTCCACCGCTGGCGGATCGTAATCGAGAAACGCCTTTTTACCCGACAGGAACCTGTCTATCGAGACCGCCGCCTTCCTGCCCTGCGCGATGGCGGATATGACGTCTTTCGGCCCGAGCACGCAATCGCCGCCGGCGAACACGCCCCTGGTGGGGGTTTCGAGCGTCTCGTCGTCCACTTCGATAGTGCCTCTGTCGGTGGTCCTCAGGCCGGAGTCCGCGGCGACGGACTGACCGACAGCCGATATCACCGTATCCACCTTCAACACGAACTCGGTGCCGGGAACCTCGATGGGCTTCCTCCGACCGGACGAGTCGAGGCTTGCGGTCAGCGTATGGGGCACGAGCCTGACGCCGATGACCCTGCCATCCTCCACAAGTATTTCGCGGGGGGCGACCAGGTACATCACCTTCACGCCCTCCTCCTCGGCCTCCCAGACTTCCTCCTCTGTAGCCGGCATTTCGCTCCGGGTCCTGCGATAGAGGATATAAACATCCTTGGCGCCAAGCCGGCGTGCAGTCCTGGCCGCATCAACAGCGGTAAACCCGCCGCCGATCACCGCCACGCACCGTCCGATCTCCGGCCGCCCCCCTTCCGCCACGGCTCTGAGAAATTCGACAGCCGACAGGCTGCCGGCCGCATCTTCACCCGGTATGCCGGGCTTTACGTCCCCCTGGGCGCCTATGCCCACGAAGACCGCCCTGAACCCGTCCTTCTTCAGGGACGGAATCGTAAAATCCCGGCCCAGCACCTTGCCGAAGACGAACCTGACTCCCGCCGACTTCACGAACGCGATCTCCGCATCAAGGTCTCCGTCATCGAACCTGTAGGCGGGGATGCCGTACCTGAGCATCCCCCCGGCCTTTGGTGCCGCCTCGAACACCGTCACCTCATAGCCAGCCCGCGCAAGTTCGAACGCGCAGGACAGCCCGGCAGGTCCTGATCCGACCACGGCGACTTTCACCTTCTTCCGCGGCGCGCGCCTCTCGAGGATCTTTGGCTTCCAGCCTTCCTCTCTTGCCATCTCGAGCACGAACCGTTTTATGGCGCGGATCATCACCGGCTCGTCTTTCAATCCCCGTGTGCAGGCCTTTTCGCACGGATGGTCGCAGACCTTGCCGCAGGCGTACTGGAGCGGCGAGCGGGCCATTATGAGCTGGAAGGCGGCCTCGAAGTCCTCGTTCGCCACGGCCCTGACATAGCCCTGCGCCGGAACGCCGTTGGGACAGGCGTAGACGCACGGCGCCAGCGGCCTTGTCTCCTTCAGATGCGCGTGGCCGTCATAAATGGTGAGATCCGGCGCCGAGGTGATCGCAGGGACCAGTATGTCGCGCATGTCGCGGAAGGTCCGGTATCCGTGCGCCTTCATGTACTCCTTCATGCGCCTTATGAAGTCCGGCATGAAACCGAACCCCTTGACGATCGTCGCCGTGCACATGCCCACAAGGTCAGCCCCGACAAATGCGTACTCCGCCGCATCCTCCGGTTCGAACACGCCGCCTATGCCCGTTATCAGGGCGTCCGGACCGCAGGCCTTCCGCATCTCGTACACATCGCGCAGACCGAGCGGTTTCAGCCACGGCCCGTTGGTGCAGGCCATGCCGACCTCCTTCTGCAGGTAATACATGGAACGCGTCGGGTCATCGTGGTTTATCGGCGGCACCGCAAGCCTGTTGGCCGAGCCGCACACCGAATCCGCCCCGGCCTCAAAAGCCGCCTTCGCTATCTGACCTATCCGCCCGCCCTCGGGCGTCAGCTTTACAAACAGCGGCACCTTGGGCGACTTCCTGACCGCCGCCACTATCGTGCGGACTATATCCTCCTGCGAGCCCATGCTCGCACCGGTCTTCGGTCCCTTCCCGCACGATTTGCCCGTAAGCTGCACGTTGAACGACATGTTGGGGCAGCACATGTTCAGCTCGATCACGTGAGCGCCGGCCGCCTCGCATTGCTTCGCCATCTTTATCCAGCCTTCAGGCCCCTCGTCGCCGGCATACGTTATGTTCGCGTACAGGATAAGCTCCGGCACCCGCTTGCGTCCCGTTTCGATCAGCTTCAGCAATTCGTCCAGCGTAAGCCGCTTCTCGGCGGTAAACGTCAGCAGCTTCTTGTCTTCGTACCACCCATACCGCGGGACGCGGTTTATGTAGGGGAGGGGATAAACCGTCAGCTTGAGGCTCGCAGCGGCCCATCCGTTCTCCCATATGCGCTCGAGCTGTTCGATCGTCATAGTGGTCGGCCCGGACGCGACTACGAACGGGTTCCGATACGTCAGCCCACATACCTCAAGCGGCATCTCAAAGTCGGTGTGCTTCGGCATGTTGCTTCTCCTTGCGGAATCGGGTGCCGCGGCGGCATACGCCTCCCGCGCGATACCCCTCCTGCCTGCGCCGGTTCCAGACGCGACGATGCTTCCGGCCTGTCAGGAGCGCTCCTTCCGCATCCCGAACCGCGCGGCCCAACTGCCGGCGGACAGCCCCGTCCTTCCCAGTGTGCCGGCGCTGCCTCCCTGGCGTACCGGCGCGATCGCGGGTCACCCGCCTGCCGGTTCTTGATGGCGGCTGCCCGCCCACCCCCCCTTATATCACGATACCGCTCCGCCGCAAATTTCGACCGGGCGTTATCGCGACAATCACAAAGGAGAGCGGGCTGCGATGTTCCTGGGCTGTAGCACTTTCAGGTTACGAGTTACGGCTGCTATGGTGGTGCGATCAAACTGAAGACAATGACGCCGCAATCGGCGGATATGCTCAGGTGCTGCGCACACAATATATGGTAGCGGCAACAATTACGCGCCGAAGAAGCGGCCGCCTGTATTTCCCCTTGCCTCTGGGGGGGAGGCATACGGATGCCGGCAAGGATGTCGGCGATCCCAGCAGCCGCAGCCATGCACCCAGGCAGCAGTCCCTGCCTGAACCCGGCAAACAATTTCCGTTGCCCGTGGACTCGGGATTCGGCACCTCACAATCCCTGCAGGTGCGCCGTTATGCGCCCAGCCAACGCCTCGACCAGTACCGCGATACCTTCCTCACCGCGACCTGCAGATGCCTTCCGTGCGTCCTCGCCCAGCTGAGCGAAACATGGATCGGCCGGATCGAGGCAGACCTTCTCCGCTTCCATCAGCGCCGCAGCTATGCTCCCCCCGCGCCAACCCGCCTCGCGACCCCGCCCGGGCCTCAGCGCATCCATGTCCACCAGCTCCGGCATCAGGGCCAGCCCCATCGAAGTCTCCTCGCGCGCCGCATGATCGCCTGCGAGTCTGACCTTCGGGGCCGCTATATCGGTCTCGTCGCCGCGGAGCACAAGAATCCCGGGGTGTTCTGATTCGAAAGGCGGCACGACGCCGTCCAGTATATCCTTCCAGGGGTAGTGCCCGGCCAGCAGGACGATGACGCGGAATCCGAAGCCCGCCAGCTTTCTGAGCGTGGTCCGTATTATCCCGGCGGCGGCTTCAGGCGACTGATACAACGACCACGGGAAGGCGCCGTGGCCGCCGCCCGATCCCCACCACATGACGGGCAATACGACCCCCCCCGTCCTCTCCGCAACGCGCCGACATATCCTGTCGGCCTTCAGACCATCGAATCCGACCGGCAGGTGCCAGCCGTGGTGTTCCAGCAGCCCCATCGGCCAGAATGCCACCGGAGCGGCCCGCACTATTTCAGCCAGCCTTTCAGGCCGAAGCTCCTCGTACCTGCCCCAAGGCGTTTCCTTTTCTCCCCCCATCCTTTCTCCTCCCGCGCCAGGCATCTGGTCCGGGGATGTCTGGCGCGCCGGGCACGCTGTGGACCAATCCCGTATTGCCTCGTGATCTCCGGAGCCATACCAGGAGCATGCCCGCCCCCCCAGCGCGGAGCTATGGGCCCCGGGATGCATCTCTCCCCGTCCTGAGATTTCCGGACAGGGCCCCAAACCGCGCAGCCATTTATCCAGGAGGCCAGCCCCCTCACGGCAGCATATCCAGCTCGCCGATTTCCTCCAGCCCTACCGTCGGGATCTCCTTCCAGCGGAACTCCGAGTCCGGCGGCCCGCCCTCCGCGGAAAACCTGTGCCGCCACTTTTCCTGGAACTTCATGTTGTTCTTCACGGTAAGGTACCTGTAATTCAGGTCGGGGGAACCGGCCGTGGTCACGTTCTCAAAGTGATACATCTCCACATCGGGCAGGTAAACGCACGTTCTGCCGAGATCCCTGACGCGATAGCAGTAGTCTATATCCTCGTACTGCACGGGAGAGAACCGCTCGTCCATGGGACCGACCTCGCGCATCAGGGAGGCCGGCATCAGCCAGCAGGCGGAGATCAGCGCCTGAACCTCCCGCCTCCGGTTGAATCGCGGGTCGTCCCGCGGTTCCCCACGGCCGAGGAAATCTACCCGGCCTCCAGTGGAGACCGAACATCCGGCGCATTGTATCAGGAAGGGAGGGAATGGATAGACGAGCTTCGGCCCCACTATGCCGCATGCCGTATCCGATTCCAGACATGCCACCATCCGCTCGATCCAGCTCCTCGTGCGGACAGTCACGTCGCTGTCCAGAAGCGCCACGTAGTGGGCATCCACACGTTCGAAGGCCGCGTTCCGGGCGACTATCGCACCCCTGTTCTCAGGAAACCTCAGGATATCGCAGGAAATTCCCCCAGCGGCAGCCTCTCTGGCGAACCACTCCAGCACCAGCGGCACTTCGTCAGTCGAACCATTGTCCACCAGGTGAACGCGGAGCGGACGCCACGAGACGGTCAGCAGCGATTTAAGGCAGCGGGCTACGTACGGAGCCTTGTTGTACGCGAGAATTATTATCGCCGCGCTCTTCATGACCGGCCATGATTACAGGCTCGCGGCGCGGAGGCAAGAGGCAACCGGCCCGCGGTCGGACCGCCCCCGCTCGAAGCGGGCCCCCCCTGGAGAGCGCCAAGACGCCTCATGCGGGCGGATGGCTCCCCGGACCGGTGCGTGGGCCGGACATATCAGGAATTCGATCAATCCTTCCTGGGCGGAGGCGGGGCCTTCATTACCAGCACTATCTGCCCGCCAAGATTGACTTTATCATCCTTATTGGCCGGCGAATAGCTCTTCCTCGCCGCGAAGACCGGCTGGGTCTTCGATTTGCTGTCCACGTAGCCGAACTGGAGCTGCACTCCGTTGCGGATCTGGGTCTTGATCGCGTCATACTTCGTAAGCCCCTCGTGCATCCATCGCTGGTCGGGGTACGATCTGGTGCCCCTTTTGTACATGCGGTCGTACAGGACGTTGTAGACGTCCGCATCTCCGCGGAAAGGACCGAAAAGTTTTTCCTCCAGCACCTTCCTCATCTCCGGATTGCTGGGATCGGCGTTCGGCTCCTCCCCCATGCAGAACTTACGCCCAGCCTCTTCCGCCGCCGCGAAGCGCGCTGCAACTCTATCGAACCCTTCTTCGTAATATTTGGTCTCTGCGCGCTGATACCTTTCCTGCTTATCTCTGGCTCCGGACTGCACCACGTAAACCACGGCGCATATCACCACCAGAACCGCTATGATCGCCACGCAGATGACAAGTTCCTTGCCACCGCTGCCGGTTCTTGTCGAACGCCTGCTGGCTCTGGTCTCGCGACTGGAAATACCCTGGGCGGGCACCGGCTGCGCCCCGCGACTGGTCTGCCTCGAAGAAGGTCTGCCTCTCCCGCTCACGCGTTCCGAACCTGTCATGACGGAACCCCTTTTCACAAATGCCTGCCGGAGGGACGATCGCGACCGGATGCCGCCTCCTCTGAAAAGCATACCGCCACGGCCGCTCAGGTCAAGACCGCGCCCCGGAAAATACGGGGCGCATGGCATTAGCTGTAAACCTTGGGGTGACTCGCGGGATGGGCATGTTTGAGGCGCGTATATCCGTTCGCGCCCTTCAAACAGGACAGGCGATGGTGGATCCGGTCCCAAACCCCAAAAACATCCCGAGCTCCGCAGTTGCGGCCATGCATCCCGGAAAATACGGCATGCCGGCACACGCCTTCGCCGCGGCCGGATCCGTCGAGCTTTTCCGGGCCGACTTAAGCTCCCTCGACATCCCGGATGGTCCGAGCCGGAACGGCAACCGTTGCCTCTTCGCATCCGGAGCTTACGCAGCCGTCGCGAAAGTCAACTGGACCGCTGCGGCTCTTCGGAGGCGGGGGGAAGGACCGTGCCCGCGGCTGGGTACGAACCGAGTATCTCGATATGCTTGCAGAGCGATTCCAGTTCGGCCAGAGCCTGCGCTACGGGAGGATCTTCCACATGGCCTTCGAGATCGACAAAGAAATAATATTCCCACGGCTTCCGCTTCGAAGGCCGCGATTCGATCCTCGTCAGGTTTATTCCGAAGCGACGGAACGGTTCCAGCATGGTCACGAGAGCGCCCGGCGCGTCCTTGATCCAGAAAAGCAGCGAGGTCTTGTCGCGCCCGGAGGGAGGACCGGATTTTTCCGCCAGCACCACGAAGCGCGTTACGTTCTCGGGGTTGTCCTCTATGTTCCTGTAGAGTATCTGGAGTTCGTATATTGCAGCGGCCATTTCGCCAGCTATGGCGGCGGCATTTCCCATTCTGGCCGCCATTTCCGCGCCAAGGGACGTGCTGCCGACCTCGCGCCGCTCCACGTCGGGCAGATTGGCCGTCAGCCAGTTCCGGCACTGCGCGAACGCATGCGGATGGCTGAAAACCACCTTTATCTCATGCAGCGGGAAGTTCGACAGCAGATGATGGTGGACGGGCAAGTATATCTCGGCCGCGATCTTCAGGTTCGTATCGGTAAATATGTCCATCGCCTGGTTTACGCCGCCCTCCGTTGAATTTTCGATCGGAATCACGCCGTAATCCACATGGCCGCGCGAGACGGCCAGGAATACATCCCGCAGGTCGCGGCATGGGAGATACTCCACCTGCGAACCGAACTTGGTTTTCGCGGCCAGATGCGTAAAAGATCCCGGGGCACCGAAATAACTTGCCCGCGTCGGCCTCTCCAGCGCGATGCACGCCGACATTATCTCGCGATATATCGCCTTCAACGCCTCGTCCGGCAACGGCCCTCTGTTCTCTCCAATTACCCGCCGGTAGACGCCTACTTCGCGCGCCGCCACATAAGGCTTCTGACCCGCGTCGGCCTTCAGACGTCCTATCCTCCGCGCCGCCTCGGCGCGGGAGACAGCGCGGCTCATCAAGGCGGCGTCTGAGACGGGCTGCGCCGCCGCGATGCCAATCGCTCCCGCGGACCTGGCGGCTTCAGCCGGTGCGCTTGCGGATTATTATGAGGAGGCATCGCACGGTTCGCCGCTCCCGCTGCTGCTTTGCATTCCCCTTCCAGTAGCCTGCCCGGACGAAGATATCGAAACGCTCGTCCGGGCGGCCGGGCGTTTTTTCCCCGCCGGGGTCGCTGGGATATACGATCCTTCGCCGGATGTGCGCCGCATAGCCGCGATACGCCGGGCGGCCCCTCCGGGCTTCCTCGTCTTCTCGGGCTGGCCGCACCGGCGCGTCGAACTCGCGGCGGCCGGGGCCGACGGGTGCATCTCCATGCTTGCATCGGCCCTGCCGGCCGAATCGGCTGAGGCGTGGGCGGGAGACGCGCGGAAGGCCGCCTGGCTGGCGGAGGTCAGCCGCTACCTGGAAAAGTCCGCCAGGCCCGTCGCGCTGCTCAAGGCGATGATGAACGAGATGGACCTGCCGGCCGGCGCTCCGCGCCGCCCGGGCGACGCGGCCCCGGCCGCCGAAATCGAGTCGGCTCCAAGGTTGCGCTTCCGGGGAGGCGCGCCGGCCGCCGCGTCGCGCTCCGGCGGACAGGCCCCCGGCACGATCTGCCTCTGCCCGCCAGGCCTCTACGAAAAGTGCCTGGCCTCCGACCCGCCAGCCGGGATCGAACGTTTCATTATCCATCGCGCCGTCGAGGGCGGCCGCCAGTACAACCACCACGTTCAGATATTCCGCCACGAGGACCTGTTCTGGGCGTGCTGGTCGGCCGGATGGGTCAATGAGGACAGTCCCGGGCAGGCGGTGTTCTACGCCACCAGCCCCGACGGGCGGGCATGGAGCGATCCCAGGCCGATCGCGGAGGAGCAGCCGGACGGGCGCCTCCGCTGGACGGCCGGCGGATTTTTCGAGTCGGGCGGCTTGCTGATGGCTATAGCCTGCGTCTACAGCCGGGCGCGTTATGTGGACGGCGACGCGGCGCCGCATCAGTTGTGGGTGGACCTCGAGACGCGGATATTCCGCCGGGACGGTTCGCGCTGGGAGCCGTCCGACGGTGCGATCCCCGACCTTTACCCTAACGAGCGGCCCCGGCGGCTGCCGGACGGCCGCTGGATCGTCCCGGGCGTCAATTCGCGCGCCGAGGTCGTCGCCGCGATCTCCTCCGCCGCGGCCGGCTCCCTCGATCCGCGCCGCATCGGGATCGCTAAGATCGCTCCGCGCATGGAGGGCTTCAGCGCCGGCGGGACGAAGCTGACCGAGCCTTCCTGGTTCCGCCGCGGCGGCGCGATCGGGATGCTGCTCCGCGACGACGCCGGGTCGCGCCGCCTGTGGCTCTCGGAAAGCGCCGACGGCGGGCGCTCGTGGAGCGCGCCGGCGCCGACCGATTTTCCGGACGCCACGTCGAAGTTCTTCGCGATGGAGCTGAGCGACGGCAGGATCGCCCTCGTTTCGAATCCCTCGCCCGACGCGATCCGCCGCAGGCTGCTGGCGATCTCGCTGTCCGCGGACGGGGGCCGGACCTTTTCGGTCATGCGCAAACTCGTGTACGACCCGCACGTCCGGCCGCGCTTCCCGGGCATGCACAAGGTCGCCGGGTTCGATTATCCGTCCGCACTGGAACACGACGGCCGGCTGTGGATCGCGTATACGCCATGCAAGGAGGACGTGGAGATACTCTCGGTCCCCATGGATTCCCTGTAACCGCGTCCGGAAAGGGCTGCGCCGCATGCGGCGGGGTCATATCGCCTCGGACCGGAACGTCATCGCCAGCCCGGCGCCCCACACCGCGACCAGGATCGCGCCGAGCGCCTGGCCAGCCGTCGCCGCGATCCGTTCCCGTCGCGAAAGCCCCGTCCTGATAGCCCACGTGCCTGTCAGGAACGCCGCGTACGCGGGCACGGGGCCGCCCAGGCCGCCGACGAGGGCGAGTATCAGCGCCATGGCCGGGAGGGCGGATGTCGCCGGGCTTCCCTCATCCTTGAGCGGAGGGGGCGGAGGAAC
>JAOACM010000050.1:9498-14198 GCA_026417845.1 Planctomycetota bacterium
GGCCCGCTTGACGTGGATCATCACGCCACCTTCCGTTGCGGGTATAACGCAATCGTCTGCATGACCGCACGCATCCCGATGTCACCCCCGACTGACCCCGACCGCGGGCCGACGGCGTCCGGCCCTGGGCTGCCCCGCCGTCGCGCCGACGAGCGCGACCAGGGCCAAGCTCACCCCCATCTCGAACTTCATCACCGCGTTGGCCGGCGCGTTCAGCAGGAATTCCTCGCCCTTATATTTTATCGCGGCGATTATCCCCGGCTTGAGCAGCAGCGTCTGGCCCTTGTAGGACGCCCATCCGATGAAGGTCGCCTGGTAAGGCTGCGCGTACAGCGTGGCGGCACCGTAGGCGAACAGGTACGTGACCACGAAGAAAACGATCCCCTTGCCGGCCCCCAGAAGGTATTTCATCGCCTGCCCCTCCGCCTCAATGACGGCACCCGCGGGACCGATAAATCACCCTTCCCGTCGTGCGAGTCCAGCCTTGCCTCGACCCGCTTTCCCGCGCCGCCAGGGACTCCTCCTCTCTTCTTCCCGGTTCGCCGCCGGTGACGCGGCGCGAGGCGTCGCGATCCGGCCGCCCGTTTTTTACCGCTTCTCCGGCGGGGCCGGCACCCAGTCCGGCTCGCGGTTTGCCACTTTCATATCGAAGGTGATCTGCACGCTCACAGGTTCGACGTCCTTCGCCGGCTTGCCTGTCGGCGGCAGGTCACGCGCCACGAATATGTTCCATTCGCCCCCGCCCAGCGTCTCGTACGATCCATTCCCCGCGCAGAAAGTAATGTAACGCGATTCCGGCGACCAGTCTCCGAAGTAGCAGTAACCCATGTTGTGGTTGGCCGCAACAAAGACCGTCTGATGACCGTCTCCTTCGCCGCCTTTCGGGGCGCGGATTGTGCCGTCAGGGTCGGTCACGTAGCTCACCCAGTCTATTATCGTATCCACCGGCGTGTATACGACGCGCCTGCCGTCGGGAGCGAAGTCCGCGCGGCAGCCGCTCGGCCAGAATGCGGCCTTCTTATTCTCCTTCGTGTCCCATATCCCGCTGTTGCCGGCGCCTCCCTGGCCGGGATACTTGTTCCACGAGTACACGTGCCGCCCGTCGGCCAGCCAGCAGATGTTCATCCCGCCGAGCTCGTCCGTGTGCTTTTCCTCCCTGCCCGTCTCCAGGTTGAAGCTGTATATTCCCTTCGTGCCCCAGATGTTCCCGCCGTCTGGAGTCGCGTTCTTCGTGTATGTGATCCGCTTGCCGTCCGGGTGCCAGCATGGATGCTGGGCGTTCTCCGCCACGACCCTCCGGTTGCCGCCGTCAATGTCCATCACGCATATGGCGCTGGTCGTCTTTCTCCGCCCGTCCACCAGCTTCGGCGTGTAGGCGCAGAACACCACCTTCGTCCCATCCGGCGATGCGTGCGGGACCACCTCGTGCACGCCGGGCGTGTTCGTCAGATTCTTCCTGCCGATGCCGTCGGCGTTTATTATGTGTATGTCCCAGTCGGACGTACCCCCCGTATCGGGCCTGCTCTGGAAAAGTATCCGGCACTTGTATGCCCTCATCTCGGCGAGCAGCTTTTCCTGCTCCGCCGTGAGCTTCGGGCCAGCCCGCTCGGCCGCCGCCTCCCGCCCGCCCATCGCGTCCTTGAGCGCTGCCGCCGTCGCCAGCCTGACGTTGTCCACGGTCACCGTCGTCTTCCCCTCGACCCCTCCGATCACCAGCTTGAAGCACATCGTCTTCGCCAGGTCGGCCTTTGCCTCCTTCGCGAGATCGCCGAGCCTGCAGGCGGCCGTCACGGGCTTGCCCTTCGGCAGGGAGAACCAGGCAGCCCTGCACGCGACGCCAGCCGCGTCCATGACGATCATCTCCAGGACCGCGTTTGCCTCGAAGCTCGACGCATCAACCAGCAGGAAGTCGAAGCCGGACCAGTCGCCGCCCTTGCCCTCGAAGTCCGCGCCTCCCCGCGAAACGCAGCGGCCGGCATCGTCGAAGCGGATGGCGAGCGCGAATTTTCTGTCGGTGGCGCCGGCCGACCGGAAGACGTGGCCGGGCCAGTCCCGGGAATTCGCCGCGTTGAATAACTGGAACTCTCCGGCGCCCTCCGGCACCGGCTCGGCCCTGAAACCCACGGCGGGATCCTTGCCCTCGAAGAGCTTCCCCGTCTTGCCGTACGCCTTCATCTCGTCCGGCTCGAAGCTCAATATCTTCCTGACCCCCTCGCCCCCGGACGCGCCAGCCGCGAAGTACATCGCGCCCGCGATTCCCAGACCGATCGCTGAGATCGTCTTTCCCCTCATGGTATATTCCTCCTGCAACCCTCCCCTCGCGGGGGCTGTCCGCCCCTGGAATCCCTCCGTTCCCGCGCGCCGGGCGGCAACCGGCAGGGGCGTCCCGCTCGTTTCCTCCTTATTCGTTCGGTATCTTCGCAAAGTGTATCCTCAGCCCTTCCGGCTGCTTTTTGCCCTCCTCGCCCCTCTCGTCCCACCACACCGCCGCGTAGTTCGGCGGACAGACCATCGGCGCGGCGAGGTGGTTGACCGTGAAATCCTCCCTGGCGATAAGCGTCGAGTCCTCCCATCTGCCGGCCTTCCACTTCCTGTACCTGATCTCGTTGATCTCCCTTCCGTCGGCCTCCTTGACGATCTTTATGTAGAAGCAGAAAACGGTCTCGCTTCCCGCGGCCGTCAGGATGACGTCGCCGACGTCCCCCTGCTCAAGATCGGCCTTGTTCCACCGGCCGTCCGAAAAGTCCGCCGCAACCAGCGGACCGGGCTTGTACTTCGGCGAGGTGTCGAGGTAGGTTCCTCCGCGCGCGCGGAAGACGCGGTCGCGGCCGAGGACGGTTACAGATCCGCCGACGGGGGATGTCTCGATCTTCCCCCAGCTCTTGCCATCGTGTATCTGCCACGTGCCGGTGCCCTCCCTGCCGCCGCCGAAGATCGCGATCCCGTCGCCGAATGGCGCCAGGATCGAGCCGCAGACCTTCGGCGCGGGCCATACGAGTATGTTCTCTGGCGGCCTTGGCCGTTCCTTCGGCGGCTTCTTCAGGTCTTCCAACTTCGCCTCGTAGAAAGGGCGCGGCGGTTTCGCAGATGCGTCCTTGCACGGCGGCCAGGTGTAGCCGTCGTCGTCGGAGTAGCGGGCGGCGCATTTGCCGGTGCCGTCCTCCCATCCCAGCCATATGCGGCCGTTCGGCAGCCTCCACGCCGTGCAGACCGAAGGGCACTTGCGGATGTTCTGGTCGGCAAGCGACACCCGGTCCTCTTCCCATCCCGGGCCGGTCATGGCCAGGCGACGGAACAGGACCGCGTACCCTTCGTGATAGCTGGAGCAGTTGTCTATGCCGACCAGGTAGATATCGCCGCCGGCGTCGGAGGATATGGTCGCGCGCGGCGGCCACGACGCGAGCCGCGTCGGTTCGGCCTCGCCCGGCTTCAGCCCGCCCCAGGTCTTCCCCCCGTCGAAGCTCGCCGCGCCGAAATATCCGCCACCCCCCTTGGCGCCGCTCCCGGCGTACACGAAGCACAGCCTGTCGTCGTCGTAAGCCACGCAGCCGCGTATCCTGTAATTGAAGTAGCACGCGCCGCTGCCTCCGAAGTGCAGCCCATGGGGATAGGGGCCGGCCAGGTTCCGGTCGGTCATCACCAGCTTCTCGACCTTTCCGATCTTCCGCCTGCATTTCTCCGCGTCGCGTTCGACCGGGTTGTAAATTACCTTGCGGGCGTACGGCGCGATTTCCCCTTCCATCTTTATCAGCGGGTGCTTCGCATCCGCCTCCGCGGCTTCCTTCTTTACCAGCCGCACGTTGTCCAGGTAGAAATCTGTCTCCCCCTTATACCCGTTCAGCCTGAAGGTAAAGCCGCGGATGTTGGCCGGATCCATTTCGGCGGCGGCGAGCATTTCGGCAAGGGGGAAATCGAGCGTGACCTGCCTGCCCTTCGGGACGTTGAAGACGGCCAGCGCCGTGCGCACGCCCATCCTTCCGAACCCCAGCTCGTCCCCGCTACCGTCCATGACCCTGACGCCCACCACCAGCTCGGCATCGGGCGCCAGGATGTCGAATCGAAGCCTGTCGTAACCCGCCCAGTTCCGGCCGCCGCGACCGTACTTGTATTCGTCGCTCAGGACGATGCACTCCCGCTGATAGAAATGTTCGGGCACGGACGTGTAGCTCCCCGGCGGAGGCTGCGCCCCCTGGCAGTCAACCGTCTTGCCTTCGACGGCCACCGCCTTGAGCCTCGACCACCACGACTTGCTCAGCGAAAAGGCCCTGGAGTATTTGCCCTGCGTCACGCCGTTCGAGGGATGGAGAACCGTATCGAGGTTATCCCGGGAACTGGCGCGGGTATATATGCCCACGGGGCCGTCGTAACCGGGCGGCAGCTTCAGTTCTTCCGCGTGGTCCGTAAATCGCCACCCGACACTCCCGGGACCTTTTTTAGGATCGCCAGTCCATAGCTTCCCAGCGAACACCTCGTTGCCTTTGCCACCCGACGCCAGAAACTCCTCGATCTCGAATCCGTGCAGGAGCTTCACGGGTTCCCCGGCCGGTCCGGCGGATTTCGCCGGTTCCGCCGCCCATGCGACGACGCCCGTCAGAGTCGCTGCCATCACGCCCGCAAAATGCGCTTTCATAGCCTCGTCCTCCTCTCCGAAAAACCACGCCCCCGACCAGCCGGGTCCGCCACCACCACTGGCGTATCAG
>JAOACM010000004.1 GCA_026417845.1 Planctomycetota bacterium
ATGGACGGTCGCGGAGAAGGCGCGCAGGCTTGTCTCCGGTGGTCTCTTAGAGCCCGTCCCAAAACTCCTCCGGTGCCCAGCTTCCCGTAGCGTGCCACGAGATGCCGGCCGGAGGTTTTTGGACAGGCATTTAAAAGCGCTGGGGCAAAAATCGCGAGAAATGCCGCCTGGCGGATGCGGGGTCCTGTCTGAATAGCTGGGGTAAGACCCATTCTGCCAGCGTAAATCTCCATTTCGTCCGGGGAGAACGCAACCGGTTCCGCGGAGGGAAAGTCATGCGCTGGGGAAAGTTATGGTAGTGCGGTAACCGCGCGAGGCGTCATAATAGAGGAAGGACAGTAAAGTGCGTAGCGGACTGATTTTTTGGAGGCAAGCAGCGATGCGGATCTCCGTTGTGCCGTTGCTTCCGGCCGCGCCACTGACCGCGGCTCTGCTTTGTGTCGCGGCAGTGGGTGGCGAGGACGATATCCTGATTGACGAGAAGGTTGCGGAACACCTGTTCGTCATCCGGCGAAACGACAGGGTGATACTGAAGGATACGGGACGCGTCATCGAGGGGAAGATACTCTCCGAGAGCGAGGAAAACATCCGCATCCGCACGACCACGAACGCCGTGGCTTCCTACGACAGGAAAATGGTGGAAAGGATCGAGCGGGCGAGCTCCGTGGATGACGAGCTGAAACGCCTCTCGGCCGAGTGCAGCGGCCGGCCGGACAGGGTTCTGAGGGTGGCCGTGGAGGCCGTGCAGAGGTTCAGGAAGGTGGATGAGGCGATAGCGCTTCTGGATGCCGAGTCGAAGAGATCGGCCGACGTCCGGCTGCCGGTCTACATGTGCATGCTGTATCTGAGGCAGGGGAAGGCAAAGGAAGCGGACGATGTCGCCGACCGGGTACTGAAAATGGCGCCCGGCCGGGCGGTGGGCCACCTGCTCAAAGGACAGGCCCTGTCGGCACTTGGGAGGGCGGAGGAGGCGGAGAGAGAACTGGCCAGGGCCCAGCAGATCGCTCCCGGCGACGATCGGATACTGGTGGCGCGCGCCGAGGCTATGATGCGGATCGGCAAGCTGGAGGAGGCGAGGAAGCTCTTTGCCGACACCATCGGGCGCAACCCGCGACTGGCGGCAGGACACCTGGGGATGGGATTGGTTCATCTGAGGGCCGGGGAGCTTCCCGACGCGGAGAAGAGCTTCGCGCAGGCCCGCGACCTCGCGGAAAAGGATCCGCGCCCGCACTGCGGGCTGGCGGCGGTCTACATCCTGCAGGGACGATATGACGACGCTTTCAAGGCCGCCAACGACGGGCTGATCGCGGACAACAATTCCGGGACCGCTTATGCTCTCCAGGGACTGGCCCAGCTCTATAAGGGCAACACTGATGACGCGAAGATGAGATTGAACGAAGCGATCCTTCGCGATCCGTCGAACGCGCGGGTGCAGGTCGCCCTGGGGCTGCTGGCCGGCAAGGGAGATACAGCCGCCGAGGCGGCGGCGATGGAAAAGGCGGCGCGTCTGGACCCTGGCGACGACTGGATTCTTTATCTTATCGGCCAGCGCAAGTTTGCGGAAGGCCGGTATGAGGAGGCTCTGGGGCTGTTCCGGTCCGCGTCGAAGCTCAGCCCCGATTCCGCTACAGTCATGGGCGCCGTAGGCGCAACCTGCCTGAAACTGAAGAGGTACGGCGAGGCGGAGGCGGCCTACATGGCGGCCCGGAAGCTGGAGCCGTCCTGCGCCGACCATCTGAGCGGCCTCGGGCTGGCTCACATAGGCCGGAGGCAGTTCGATATCGCGGCGCGGGAGCTGCGGCAGGCCCTGGAAATGGATTCGGCCAACGTCGCCGCCCTCCTCGGACTCGGGTATCTGGCCAACTTCGAAAAGCAGAAGCGCCAGGCTGTCGAGCACTTCTCCAGGGCGCTGGCCCTGAAGGGCGATTGCACATACGCCGTCGGGGCGCTGCGCAAGATATACGCCCAGGACAGACTGGAACTCGATTACGCCGGCTTTGAGGATTCCATACCCGCCACGTGGCTGACGCGGACCGGTTTCGGAGTCAAGGTGGAGGCGGAGAAGGGCATGGCGCGCTTCAGCGGGACGCAGAGCGGCGCCGCGAACAACATGACGAAGCTCTACCGGTTGATCCAGACCGACAGGTTCGTGAGCGTACAGGCGGACATTGAGGTTCCCGCGACGACGAACTACGCGGCCGGGCTTTATATGGCGCCCTCAGGCCGGGGCGCTCACAGGTTCGGCATAGAGCTCGGCAAGACCGAAACCGGCAGGCTGGCCTACCAGATCCGCGACCTGCAGACGGTCATGACCGAGCCCAGCCCGATAGGCGAGTGGCCGAAGGACGGGAGGGTGCGGCTGGGGCTGGAGGTGCACCGCGCGCAGGGAGAAGGCGACAAATCGCAGGCGGAACTGCGCATATACGCCGTCGGCAGGTGCTGCGCCGCCAGCCCGCTGGTGATCCACAAGCTTGCTGAGATCGAGGTCGGCTTCTTCGTCCGGGCCCCGATGAAAGAAAACGTGGATGTCGGCGTGGACAACGTGGCCATATTGACCAGGCAGATCGAAGGGGGCGGAGCGGCAACGGAGGGAGTAAAGCCATGAGTCTGCCGGGCAAACCGCATCGCGCATCTGCGGGGCGTATCCGGCCCGCGGATGCGGCCGGGCTGGTCGGGAAGTGCGCGGCAGTATGGATCGGTTCCTGCCGCGGGATTCCGGAGCATGCTGCTTTGTGTATGGGCGAAGAACCTGTCCGAAAACCTCCGACCGTATCTGGCGGCCCGCCGCGAAAACCCTGGCTGCCACGGAAGTTCTTCGACAGGCTCGAAGCGGAGCATGAGGCGCGAGGGACATGTAGCGCCACCGCGACATCGAGACCTGCGGCGCGCGGGTTCACCCTGGTGGAGATGCTTGTCGTCATAGCGATCATCACCATCCTGGCCGGACTCGTGCTGGCGGGCGTCACGGCCGCCCGCCGTCACGCGAAGGAGAAGGCGGCGGAGAGCACCATAAAGCGGATAGAGCTGGCGGCAACCAGATACGAGACCGATTTCGGCGATTATCCCGACAGCGGCGGCATGGACGGCGTGGCGGGCTGCGAGAACCTGCTGGAAGCGCTCAAGTCCACGGCGAAGTCGGGGCCGTATATAGAGGGGAACGAATTCAGAGAGACCGATTCGAACAGGAACGGGCGGCCCGAGATCGCGGACGAATGGGGCAGGCCATTCAGATATGTGCATCACAAGTATTACAAGGTCGCGCCGAACAAGCGGACTTACCGGCTGTTCTCCGTGGGCGCCGACGGCAAGGAAGATACGGATGACGATATACGGAACTGGGATCCCCGCAAGCCGGAGTAGGAGAACGGGGGCGGATGCGCAATCTGTGGTCTCCGTCCGCTCCAATAATGATGGTTCGATGATTGCCTGCCGGCCTGTGGTAGCATCCGGGGCCCACTTCGCCCGCCTCTCTCGCCTGTTGGCGGGGAGGCAGGAGGCAGGGGTGCGATTCGCGTCAGATTGTGGAAGTCTGGCGTACCATATGCTGCCGCGGCAGCTACCACAGTCTGGTAATGCATCCGGGCGGGCATCCCGGTCGGCGATGGCGCGGCGGGGGAGCAGGGAGAGGCGATGGGAGAATGGCCCATGACATGCGGGCGCGTCTCAGGCAAAGACGACGGGTTCACGCTCGTCGAGATGCTCATGGTTATGGCCATCGCCGCGCTGCTCATGGCCCTGGGAGTAGGCGCCTACCGGCGTTACGCGAAGGCGGCGGCCGACGAGGCGGAATTCGGCGCGCTGGACCTGCTGATCCGGAAGGCCCGCAACACCGCCCTGCTGGAAGGGACGGGGGCATACGTGCTGTTCGAGTCCGGGGGCGGGGAGGCGCGGGCCCGGGCCTGGGGATACAGGCTGGTCGGCATGTGGAGCTTTGAGGACGGGCGGGGCAGCGGCGCCTTCGGTCTGAACGCCTCCATACGGGGAAAGGCCGTAATCGTCCCGGGGCGGATCGGGAACTGCCTCGACTGCACCGGAGGCGGCTACGCGGACACGGGGAGGAGCGAGGAATTTTCGGGCGAGGACGGAATGTTCCTCGAGGCCTGCGTGATGCCGCAGCATACGGCATGCGATCAGACGATCATCGGGAAAGGGAACGAATACTCGCTGACCATGCTGCGGGGCGGGATACTGGCCGGGAGGGCCGGCGGGGCGAGGATCGAAGGGACGCGGTTCAGGCTTTCGCCGAGGACATGGTACAAGGTCGGATTCCGCTTCGACGAGAGGTGGATGGCCCTGATAGTTGACGGGGCGGTGATCGCGTGGGAGAAGGGAACGAAGGTAAAGCCATCCGGCGATACCCTGACCATAGGCAGCCCTGATTCGCCCTTTTACGGGCGGATAGACGAGGTTCGCGTCTTCGCCGTCATGGCCGGGGAGGAGTGGAAGGCCGACGGCGGCGCCAGGCTGGTCCACACGGCCGGCGCATGGTCCGGCATCCATTTCGGGCCCGACGGCGGGCTCGACTCGCGATGTCACGCCTCCTCCATAGGTGTGTCTCTGATAAAGAAGGGCAAGAAACGGTCGCTGACCGTCGAAACTACCGGTCTTGTCTCCGTCCGCCCGGTCGAGGAGGCGCCGCCGATGCCGCCCGAGGAAAAACAAGCGTCCGGGGTCGCCGGGAAGGGGGTGGGCGGTGCGGGCGGGGCGGGTGTTGCCGGGGGCTCGAGCGGCACGCCGGGTGCGAAAGGACCTCCGAAACCGCCGGCCGGACTTCCCGCGCAGCCGGGAGACAAAAAATTGCTCTCGGAGGAGGCAGAGGAGTAAGAGCCTATTCGAAAAACCTCCGGCGCGCAGCTTATGCGCTCAGCGAGTCCCACCGTCCGGAGGGAAGTTTTTGGATGGGCACTAAGCTTTCTCCCCGGGCAGTCTTCCGGCGGCGACCCGCGCAGGAGCGGCAGGCGTGGCCGCGAGCGCGATGTTAGGGCGGGCGCGGAACCGGCACGCGATTGGGAGCGGCAGCCCCCGAACCTGTCCGTCCGGTCGGCCCGGAGGTTGTTGCGGCAGGGACGGAGCGGAACTCCGGGCGGGATCATAAATAAATCGTCCGGCCGGGCTGGGAAGGAAGCCTTCGCGCAAGCGGCCTCTGCCTGCGGTGCGGCATGGCGCGGGGGCGCGCACGGATGACCGGCGCGGGAGACGATGCCATGAATCTGTCGCATTGCCAGATAAAGCCGCCGAATGATCGCAAGGGAGTGGCGATCCTCATGGTGGTGGCCATACTGGCCGGGCTGCTCGCACTGGCCGCCCCCTTCGCGCTCTCAATGGCGCTGTACTCCAGGGTTTCGCGCGGACACATGGAATCGGCCCGGTCGCGGCTGGCGGCGGAAGGGGCGATAAGCTACGCGGTTTCAGAGCTGCACAAGACCATAGATGTAAACGAGCGCCACGGGATGCAGCCGCCGCCGTGGAACACTCCCGACTGGGATACGGTGGAGGAGTTCCGGATAAACCTGGCGCGGCTGGCAGGGGTACCCCGCATCCAGGCGCTGGGTATCCGCTTCGACGATCCGAAGGATCTCCAGTGGTCCGTCCGCGTGGAGGACGAGCAGGGCAAGATAAACGTCCATACGGCCCCCCCTCCGCTCATTGGAAACCTGCTCGGCTCGGCTGTCCTGATCGCCGATTACGAACCCGGGGCGGAGACGCTCGAGGTGGAGGATGCCGAAGTCTTCAGGCACGACGGGGATCCCCAGACCTGGGACGGGTTCGTGCGGGTGGGGAGGGAAACGGCAGCCTACCGCCACGCGGCGGGCCGCACGCTGACGATCGCGCCTGGCCAGCTGACGCGCCGCCATCCGGGCGGAGACCTGGTGTACGATGCCCGCGCGGACGCGATAGCCGACTACAAGTTCGTCCAAGGGCGCACGACCTTCCGGCCGTTCCGCTCAATATACGAGATCAAGGCCGTCTCGGATAAGGACGGATCCCTGTCGCTGCGGGCCGACGAGTTCGCCAGGATCGAGCGGCTGATAACGGTTTACTCGCTGAGGGATCGCGGTCCTCAGTGGGGCAGGCAGGAACGGGTCCTTAGCGCGGTGCAGGACGACCGGCGTCAGTTCATTATCGAGGATGCGACCGGCTTCGGCCCGGGATCGGTGGTCAGGTTCGTCAAGGACGGGAAGGTGCTGACCTTCGGGCGGATCGAAGAGGTCATCGCTTCGCCCCCGGTGTCCGGGAGACGTTCGTTCATACGCCTGGATCGCGAAGTAGGCGTATCGGCCGGCGGAGGGACGAGGGGCCAGGGGCAGAGGGATGACGTTTTCGTCGAGCCGGAGATAAGGCATCCGGTGAACGTAAACACGGCGCCGGTCGAGGTCCTGGCGGCGGTGTTCACCGGGGTGGCCCTGAGGGGCAACGTGAATGCGGTAAGCCGGCGCAACGCTCTGAACTTGGCCGTCTGGCTGGTCAACTCGCGACCGGTAATACGCGGACCGGAAGACCTGGAACAGATACTGCGCGCCGCATGCTCGGCGAACATCATAGAGACGCACGAGCGGGACGCGCTGATAGCCAACGCGAGCGAAGCCGGGACATGGAAGCTGCGGCTTTCCACCACCACGTTCTGCTACAAGTCGCTGGGGTCCTTTACGGTGGAAGGGGCGGGAACCGTCAAAACTCCGGCAGGCACCCGCGTCGCGCAGACCACGCTCCGCCACATCGTGACCCTCCCGCAACCTTCACCCGGCGACTTCCTGCTCAGGAGCCAGAAGGATTTCCTGCGCTTCATGGAACGCCCCGCCTCACACAGGGTGACCAGCTTTCCGCGTCCCCTGTTCTCGCCCCAGGCGCAGCCGGACGAATCGGTCAAGGACGGCATCGGCGATGTGAGGCTCGATACCGGACGGGTCTACGACAAGACTCCGCATACCACATGGGTGGAGCATTTCGAACGGCAGGAGCCGGGCATCCGTCCCGACGGACTCGACCTGCGCAGGGCAGGCCCGCCTCGGATAACCGCCGACAAGGTCCTCAGATACGATTCGAACGGGTTCCTGCAGCCGACGGCTCTGGAGTTTTGGATAAAGCCGATCGGCTGGGGTTCGTGCGAAATATTCTCGGTTGGCGACGGCACAGAGAGGAACAGGGCCTCGGTCTACTATGACGGGAAGGAGAAGGAGTTCGTAGTGGAGGTGGCCGACAGGACCATGGAGGGTCGGGTGGCGGCGCTGCGATTCCCCTGGGCGGTCCAGAACAACGACTGGCTCCACGTGGCCGTATCATTCAGGGGATGCGGTTTTCAGGGGCAGGAGATACGGATAGATGGGCAGTTCGAGGGCGAGAAGGAAATGCGCTTTACGCCCGGATCCAGGCTGGCGGCGGCGATAGATGCCGAGGCGACGACGATCGAGGTGGAGGACGCGACAGACTTTCCGAATTCCGGCGCGGTGCGGATAGAACAGGAAATAATCGAGTACGACAGAAAGGCAGGCAACTCCCTGAACGTTGTAAACCGCGGCGCGCGCTACTCGTACGCCGCGCCGCACGCCGAGGGGGCATTCGTAGAGATATACGGCTATGTCAACGGGCTGGCTGAAGACCTGACGCCCGGGGGAGCGAAGCTCGAGGACGATGTTGACCGGAACATGACGTGCAGGATCAACAAGCCGCGCGATCCGAACAAGCCCAACGACCAGGGGGGCATAAAGGCGACCGATACGGTCATCCCGGTGGATGACGCGACCAGGATGCCGAAATCGGGGTTCATCAATATCGGCGGGGAGCTCTGCTATTATAAGGACCGGTCGGCGACGGAGCTGCGGGGGGTCGAGCGTGGGGTTGACGGGACCACGCCGCGTGATCACGGGGACCGGACCGGCATAAGCTGCATATCGCTGATGGCATCCCAGGCGACCGGCTACAAGCCGGTATCCGGCGGCGGTCGCGGCGGCATAGTCCAGATAGACGGGTCCGGGGACGACACGCAGGTCGAGTGGATCGAATATGGCCGGATAGTCTCGAGGGACGGGAAGCACTACTTTCTGGCCCCATACAGCGTCAGACCCGTGCCGGGCAACCCGGGAGTAATGGTGATATGGGTAGGCGGCTTCAGGGGCGTATACTCGACGCCCGTCCTGTCCCACGATAAAGGCGCCAAGCTCATACCCGTGGTGCGCGTCCAGGGACCGCAGTGCGGGCACCATTGCGATTCGTCTTCGAACCGGAGGATACGCCTGAAGGCATCCCCCTACGGCGAAGAGGCGAATCCGGTCACCGTGATGGACGAGACCGATCAGGGCGAGCTCCGCTGGGTCAAACGCGGATATTACCACGTATATCCGATCTACGAGCCGAATCCGCCGCCGGGCAGGCGGGCCAGGATCATAGACTGGGGGATGGAGTTCTACGTGGGGCTGGACGATTTCGTCAGGCGGACCTATACCGCCGCGAGCGGACCAGGGGCGGCGACCGGCGGACGCCTGATGAAGTTCCCCACCGGCGAGATGCCGCGCAACGCGCGCAATTTGAGTTTCTTCTCTGAGGGGGGGGCGCTTGGCGGTCACGGGAGCGGGATACTGGACGAGATCAAGTTCTCATCGGGACCGTTCGCCGGCCCCTGCCGGAGCGCCGTGACCACCGCGGGTCAGGCGCTGAGCGCCTCCGACAAGGAACTCACGGTCATCGGGCGTAACGTGCCGAAATCAGGACTTGCCCGGATCGGGGATGAGCTGATCTTCTACAGGGATTCCGGGGCCGTCTCGGTTACGCGCTATTTCGACCCGCTGCCGAAACTGGAGGACAAGGCCGCAGTAGACCCTCCGAAGAAGGTGAGCGACCAGGCGACAGTGCTCAGAAATCTCGTCCGCGGGGCCTTCGGCACCCAGGCTTCGGAGCACGGCGAAGGCGCCGCGGTGCAGATGCTCGACTGCGCCGGCGTAACGGCCCTTTCCGCGCCGCTCTCGACGGCCGACGATTCCTTCACCGTTATTGATGGCTCCTGCTTCGGTCCGGAAGGATATTGCAGGATAGGGCCGGAAGTCCTTTCCTGGTGCCGGGGCGGCGGGCGGACGTTTTCCGGTATCAGGCACTTCCGGGGACGCTTCGGAACGCCGGCGGGAAGCTTCGACGCCGGCGAGCTGGTCCAGCCGATACCGTTCCGGTACTGGGACAGGTATGCTCCGGAGTATGCCGGCGAGGGGCTGGCGTTTTACCAGTGCGGACATTCGGAGCCTGACGCAGTGTGGACATCGGTCGTCTTCGCCACGATTGGACCGGATGGAATGCCGCGGCCCGGGCTGGTAGTCCCGCGCATCCTGGTCCGGTTCGACGGCTTCCCCGACTGGGACGCCAAGCCAACGAACCAGCCGGGAGGTCTCTACGAATTCAAAGGGGAGGGAGAGTTTCCGCTGGCCGGCGGAGCCGGGACCCGTCGGGGGGCCAGAGGTATCAGGGCCGACCAGATCGAGATACGCGTGTTCTGGCAGTTCCTGCGCGGTGCATATTATCCCAACAACGACTGGAAACGTACATTTGGAGTGGACTGGCTGGCCGCGACCTACTACCACCCGATGGTCGTGCACAGGCGCGAGGTTGTAGAACGGTGATGCCCCCCGGGAAATGGGCCGCTCTTCGCACGCTGGTTCCGGTTTCGGGGGGAGACGCCGAAGGTCGGCCGCCATGGGACCATCCTTCGCGCGCTGGGTCCGGACCCGGCCGGCTCGTGCGGGCCGGGCAGGATTCGCTGGTCTGGCGCGCCCCGATCCGCTGTCTCTCGCGCGAACATCGGGAAAGCACATCGCTTGAGGATCCGGCAATGGGTGATGTGGCAGACGACTGCCGTCCGTCCTCCGGCCATCCCCGCAGGTCCAGGCGGATGCGGGGCGCCGCAACCGCTGGCGATCCCCCCGGCCGCTGGCGGCCGGGATGTCAGACGCCCGCCGCGAGCCCTCCGCCCGCCGCAGGATTGACCCTGGTCGAGCTTCTCGTGACGATGGCGATATTCGTAATGATGGCCGGAATGATGCTGCTGGTGATCGGCGAGTGTTCGAGAGCATGGAGAGAGGGCGAGCGGCGGCGGGTACTGTACGAGAAGGCGATGGGAGTCCTTAGGATAATGGCGGACGATATAAGCGCCGCCCTGACCCGGGAGCCGCGCGGCGTGGATGAGGTGCGTGTGAGGTTCATCGGGGACATAGACCCCGGGAGCGGAGGGCAGCGGCTGATGTTCGTCCGGTCATTCGAGGCCGGTCCGGAGAGGGCTTACACCCTGTTTGCCGGCGACCTGTCGGCGGGTCCGCCAGCCATGGTCCCCTTCGAGGACAGGGATGGCGACGGCAGGCCGGACGATCCGAAGGTTGGCGGAGCCGAAGAGTACGATCTGCGCGACGATAACGGCGATGGTTTCGTAGACTATCCTCTCAGAGCGTTGGGAGGCATGGTGCAGGTCGGATATTTCGTGGAAGGCGATACTCTTTACCGGGCCGTCCGGGCTCCGGCACGAACGACGATATCCGACATAATGACGCCGGCCCGCGCCAGACCGCTCTGCGCCGACTGCCTGCACTTCTCCCTCCGCTACTGGGGCCAGCGCTCAGCGAGCTGGGAGATACTTACGGACAAATCGGGCAGGCTCGACCCCGGCGGCGCACTGCCCGTCTGGGATTCCACGCGCGGCCTGACCGCCAACGGCCTGCAGCATTTCCCCTATCATCGCGGCGCGGCATCCCTGGACGATCCCGAAGACGATATATTTCCCCAGACGGTCATGGTTACGCTCACCGTGGACGCCGACATCGAGCGGGCGGTCAAAACGCGGCTGGAAGCCGACGCATCGGAGTCGGCCGGGCGCATCGAGGTCACATCCACGCGCGGGTTCCCGGGAGCCGGTACCGGCGAATCCTACCTGAGAATAGGACAGGAATGGGCGCATTACTCGGAGAAAGGCGAGGATTATTTCGTCCTCGACATCCGCGGCGCCCGCGCCACGCGGCCGGCCTATCATAACGAGGGCGAGATCGCCCGTTGCGGGAGGACGTTCACACGCGTGATCTATCTGCCGGCGTTCCGGGAGGATTGGTCGTCCGACCAGGTGTTCTGGGCGCGCCAGACCGCCAGGGGGCGTGTTCCGTAGGAGGGCGTCCGCCAAGCCGATGGGCAGGCGGCTTCGCGATGGCGGCCGGGACGACATTTCGCGGCGCATCGCCTCCCGCCCGTCTCCGTAAACCCGGGATGGGCACAACTGCCCGCCGGACTGGCGGCCGCGATCCGATCCCGCGCCCGGCGCAGGCCGCGCGCCGCGCGGACCTTCCGGCCCGGAAATCCGCCGTGTATAATTGCGTTCGGCATGGGCGCGGGCACTATATACGGAGGGGCGCGCGGCCTCCGTTGCGACGGGTCGCGACCGGATCCTGGAAAGAGGAACGCTTCGGAATGCGCGCATCCCGCGGCCGGCCGCATTTGCCTTCCCCAAGAGGGCGGAGCTCGCGACCCGCCCGTGCGCTTCATGGGCCGGCGACAGGGTTCGAACGACGGGCTCCGTAGCGGAGGGATTCGTCCATCGTGCGCGCGGCGTACCGTTCCCATCCCGCCGGCGGGATGACCCTGGTCGAAGTGCTCGTCGCCCTCGGCATCCTCGTGGTCGGCATGATCGGCGTCCTGTCACTCGTCACGGCGGCGGTGCGCGCCCAGAAGCGCGCCGTGGACGAGGCCAGCGCGGCCGAGCTGGCCGAGACCGTCATGGCCGACCTGCGGGCGAAGTTCGAGACCGGCTCGCTCCCTCTCGGGGGCATGGGCGCCGCCGAAATATCGCATCCCCATTATCCGGGCTACAGATACACTGTGCGCCTGATCCCGACCGACGAAAACAGACCGGCCGATCCCCGGGCGCGGGGCCAGGCGCCGCCCAAGGCGTATTTCGTGGAGGTGGAGGTCATCTGGGCCGAAAGGGGCGAAAAACGGTCCGCCGCCTTCCGCACTTTCATGATCCTGCGGACCGAATGAAGTCTGGAGGCTGACTCCGGCCCGGCGCGCACGTATGAGCCGGCAGCGACCGGACTGCGATCGCAGGCAGAGTACCGGAGCGGCCTGTCCCGGCCATCGGCCTGTGGCCGTCGTCCGCTCCATCCCTCCGGCGGCCGGTCCCCCCGGTCGTGGCGACGGCGGCCCCTAGTCTCTTTGCCCCGACGTCTGCGGCCGCGCCCCCGTTTCAGACGGAATCGTTTCGAATCGGATAGCGTCTCCAGCCTGCTGTGGTATCATTCCGACCATGGCATCCGAACTTTGCCCAAATAAGGTCAGTATCCGCCCGCGCGGGCCGCTGATGGCCGAGGTGCGCGTGCCGGGATCGAAAAGCCTGACCAACCGGGCCATGCTTATGGCGGCGCTGGCTGACGGCATCTCGGAACTCCACGGCGCCCTGCTGGCCGACGACAGCCGCGCCATGGCTAGCGCTCTGCGCGCCCTTGGCTTTGACGTCCGGATGGACGCGGATGCCCGCGTCTGCCGCGTAGCAGGACGCGGGGGAGCGATACCCGCGGCAGAGGCCGACCTGAACGTCGGCGACGCGGGGACGGCAATGCGTTTTCTGGCGGCCTTTACGGCTCTGGGGCGCGGCCGCTATCGTCTGGACGGTTCGCGCCGCATGAGGGAACGGCCGATAGGCGATCTGATCGAGGCTCTGGCGGGGATCGGGGTCCGCGCCCGCTGCGAGCTGGGGAACGGATGCCCGCCGGTACTAGTCGAGGCGGACGGTCTGCCGGGAGGCCGCGTAAGGGTGGAAGGATCGAAATCCAGCCAGTACGTGTCGGCCCTGCTGATGGTCGCCCCCTACGCGGCGAGGCCGATGGAAATCGAGGTAACAGGCAGCTTCGTATCGAAACCGTTCGCGGAGATGACGATAGGTCTTATGGAAAACTTCGGGATGCGCGTCGAGAGGGAGGAGGAGAGACTGTTCCGCCCCATCCACGGGGCACGCTACGTGGCGGGAACATACGAGATAGAGGGCGACGCGACGGCGGCCACGTACTTCTGGGCTGCGGCGGCAATCTGCGGCGGATCTGTTACGGTAAGCAACGTGCGCCGCGGGTCCCTTCAGGGCGACGCCGCGTTCCCGGGGGTGCTGCGGGAAATGGGGTGCCGCGTGGAAGAAACGAACGCCGGAATAACCGTGACCAGGGCCCGCGGAGAACATCTGCGCGGCGTTGACGTGGACCTCAACGACATGCCCGACACGGTTCAGACGCTTGCGGCCGTTGCTCTCTTCGCCGAAGGCCCCACGCGGATCCGCAACGTTGGGAACCTTCGTATCAAGGAGACCGACCGCATCGCCGCCCTGGCTGCCGAACTGACAAGACTCGGGGCGCGCGTGACCGAGGAGTCCGACGGGTTGACCATCGAGCCGCCGTCGTCAGGACCGCTTCCTGCCCGGATACGTACCTACGGCGACCACCGGATGGCTATGGCCATGGCGCTCGTCGGCCTGCGGGCGCCCGGGATCGAGATAATGGATCCCGGTTGCGTGGCCAAGACGTTTCCGGAATTCTTCAGGGAGCTGGGCCGCCTCGGCTGCCCTGAGGGGAACGCCGTGTGATCCGGGCGCCGCGCCGGAAGGAGGAGAAAATGGCCATACACCCTGCCGCCATGGTGGATCGGCGCGCGGAGATCGGTGCCGGCGTCGAGATAGGCCCATATGCCGTGATTGACGGGCCGGTAAAGATCGGGCGCGATACGATAGTGATGGCCCACGCCCATATATCCGGCCACACCGAGATAGGCGAGGGATGCCGCATCCACATGGGGGCGGTCGTGGGGCACGAGCCGCAGGACCACGCCTACAAGGGCGAGCCGTCCCGGACGCTGATAGGCAACAGGGTGACTATACGCGAGTACGCCCAGGTCCACAGAGCTACCGGCGAGGGCAATGCTACCGTAATCGGCGACGACTGTTTCCTGATGGCCACATCCCACGTCGGCCACAACTGCCGGCTGGGACGCGGCGTGCACCTGGCCAATTGCGCCTTGCTCGCCGGCCACGTTACCGTCGAGGACGCCGCAAACATATCCGGAGGAGTGGCAATCCATCAGTTCGTCCGGGTCGGCATGCTGGCGATGCTCAGCGGGGGTTCGCGTTTCAGCATGGACATTCCCCCGTTCTCGATCGGGGACGGGGCGAATTCGATATCAGGACTGAACGTCGTCGGGATACGCCGCTGGCCGGCCTTTACCGCGGAAGACCGGGCGCAGATACGCGATGCCTTCCGGCTCATCTTCAGGTCTGGGAAGCCGCTGGGCGCCGCGGTGGCGGAGGCGGAAGGCAGGTTCGCCAGCCCGGCCGCGAGGATGCTCATCGGGTTTCTGAAAACTCCTACCCGGCGCGGAATCTGCCGCTACAATCCGCGCTCCCGCAGGGAAGACGGGGCGGAAGAAGCGTGACTGCCCGGCAGGGGGGAAGCGACCGGCCGCCAGCACGTCCGAAGCGTCCCGAACCCTGTAACCGATGGAGCGAAGGAGAGAGGCCGGAGCGGGATTTGCGCGCCGGCGGACCTTCTGAGAGAAACGGAGAGGAGGAGAGCGACAGGGATGGGCGAGAATCTCGCGCGCAGGATACTGCGGGCACATCTGGTTTCCGGAGAAACGAAAGCCGGCGAGGAAATCGGAATAAGGATAGACCAGACGCTGACCCAGGACGCTACCGGCACCATGGCATGGCTGCAGTTTGAGAGCATGGGCGTGCCGAGGGTCCGGACCGAGCTGTCGGTATCGTACGTGGATCACAACACGATCCAGATGGGCTACGAGAACCCCGACGACCACAGGTACCTCCAGTCTGCCGCCAGGAAGTACGGCGCCTTTTTCAGCCGTCCCGGCAACGGGATCTGTCATCAGGTACACCTCGAGCAGTTCGCACGGCCCGGGCGGACCCTGCTGGGTTCCGACAGCCACACGCCAACCTGCGGGGCCCTTGGGATGATCGCCATCGGCGCCGGCGGGCTGGATGTGGCCGTCGCGATGGGCGGCGGACCGTTCTACCTGAAGATGCCGGCGATCGTCGGCGTGCGTCTGACCGGCTCTCTGCCGCCGTGGGCTTCGGCAAAGGACGTAATACTCGAACTCCTGCGCCGCCTGACCGTCAGGGGCGGGGTCGGGAAGATATTTGAGTACTTCGGTCCCGGGCTGAAATCTCTGGATGTGTTTGCCAGAGCTACCATTGCCAACATGGGAGCGGAACTGGGGGCCACCACCAGCGTCTTCCCTTCCGACAAGGCGGCCCGGACATTTCTGCGGACCCAGGGCCGGGAGGGCGACTTCGTGCCGATGGAGGCCGACGGCGATGCCGCTTACGATGAGACCATCGATCTCGATCTTTCGAAACTCGAACCCCTGGTCGCCTGTCCGCATTCTCCCGACAACGTGCGACCCGTGCGCGAGCTGGCCGGAACGCCGGTCGCGCAGGTATGCATAGGTTCCTGCGTCAACGGTTCCTGGCGGGACCTCATGGTCGCGGCGGGGATACTGAGGGGCGGGATGGTACATCCGGACGTGAGCATGACCGTCTCGCCGGGCTCGCGCCGTACGCTCATGATGCTGGCAGCCTCGGGCGGGATCGAGGCGCTGACGGCGGCCGGAGCGAGACTGCTGGAATGCGCCTGCGGCCCGTGCATCGGCATGGGGCAATCGCCAGCCTCCGGATCGGCCTCGCTCAGGAGCTTCAACAGGAACTTTGAGGGCAGGAGCGGGACGGACGACGCCGCCGTCTACCTGGCATCGCCCGAGGTGTGCGCGGCCTCCGCGCTGCGCGGTGCGATAACCGACCCGCGCTCGCTGGGAAAATCGCCGCCGCGGATACGCATGCCTAGGCGGTTCTCCGCGGACGAGTCGGGAATAATACCGCCCGAAACCGACCCGGTTAAAGCCGCCTCCCTCCCGACGATCTACGGCCCTAACATAAAACCCGCGCCGAAGGGATCGCCGATGCCCGATTCGATCCGCGGCCGCGTCGCTATAAAGCTTGGCGACAACATAACCACGGACCACATCATGCCGGCCGGAGAGTGGCTGAAATACCGCTCGAACGTGCCGAAGTACTCCGAAGCCGTGTTCGTCAGGGTGGATCCGTCCTTCCCGGCAAAGGCGCGACAGATACGCGACGGGGGCGAGGCGGTTGTTATCGTAGGCGGAGCGAATTACGGGCAGGGGTCCAGCCGCGAACATGCTGCAATGGTCCCGATGTTTCTGGGGTTGAAGTGCGTGCTGGCGGTTTCCTTCGCCCGCATCCACAGGGACAACCTGGTCAACTTCGGCGTCCTTCCGCTGACGTTCGCGGATCCGGCGGACGTTTCGGCCTTCGATCCCGGAGACGAAATATTCCTCCACGATGTCCGGAGAGAACTGCTCTCCGGCGACTCCGTTGCCGTGATGAATTCCACAAAGAACCGGCGGATCGTCTGCCGCCACGGATTGACAGGGCGCCAGATCGAGATAGTCCTCGCCGGCGGCCTGCTGGCCTGGACGGCGACCAGAGGCGCGTGACGGCGGATGCATCGAGCTGCCCGGCGCCGGCCGGCCGCCGACCCGAATTCGGAAACGCCCCGCCGGGAAGAGGTGGTCTGGTTTCCAGCGATTCGGGCATCGGGTATACGGGGCGTTTCCTTGCAAATCGCTTACCTTGGTCGAACCGGCGAATGATCGAAGACCGCCGGAATCCACACGTGGATGGGGCTTTGTTGCACAAAGGTCGTAACGCCTTGATGTGAAATGAATTGCGACATGCCATCCCTCGATGGAATCTGCGTGCAACGTATTTCTGCGCGAAGTTGCGACTTTAATTGCGCAATAAAGGCTGAAGGATGGCCTTATGCCCGCCGGCATGAAAGCTTCAGGAACGGCGCCGGGCCTGCACGGCACAGAACCGGGAGGTTAGAGAGATCGTTCGATCGCCGGTCAGAACAGCGGCACGACGCCCCGGCGGCGGAACTCCAGAGGCCCGGAGCCGATGACGTCGCGGAAGACCCGCGCGAAATTGGCCGGGCGATCGCAGCCCAGACGGCGGGCCACCTCCTTGACCGGCAGATCCGTTTCCTTGAGCAGGCGGGCGGCCGCAACCATTCGCGCGCGCCTCAGGTGCACGGCCGGGGACGCGTCGTATACTTCCCGGAAAGTCCGCGAGAGGTGCTCGCGCGAGACATGCAGCAGGCCGGAAAGCTGCTTTACGCTGGATATCCCGTCGCAGCGACCTTCGATGAGTTTCATGGCCCGCTCCGCCAGCGCTTCCGACCGGCTACCGGGACTGTCGCTCCCGGCCGCGGCCTCCAGATCCGCCAGAAGATCCATGACGAGCCGCGCGCCTTCCAATGGGCGCAACCGCACCGCGCTTCCCGCCCGGGCTTGGAATCCCGCGAGCCTCCGAATAGCCGGATGCGCCGGCGGCAGTCGGTAAACCGGGCCGTGGCGCGCGATCATGCCGGCCACGATCTCCCGGGCGCCGCCGCCGGCGAAACCGAACCACAGGAATTCCAACGGCTCTCGCGCGGCGCGCGGGTAACCGTAGCCGCCGTCAGGCTCGTTGACGATGTGGAGAAATCCGCTGCCTGCCGGGACCGTCCAGGAGCGCCGGCCGCGCCAGGTCCGGACGCACCCGCCGAGAACGTAGTAGAAGATGCAGTGCCGCTCCTTCCGTCGCAGTCGGCCCTCGGACCGGTAGGCCGGGCTGGATGTCGTCTCGCGCCCGACATGAAGCGGACGGACCAGCCCGCCCGCGGCCCCGGGCACGCGGAAGCCGACGCCCCACAGTTCCTTCCACGGACGGTGCATCACAAAAAGATTCGCCTTATCATAAAAAAAGCGCACGGGATCATCACCTAATGATGTATGCTATTATAGGCGCCGCGGGGGCGCGGTCAACTTCCCGGAGGAGGCAAAAGGGCGATTCAGAAGTCCCGTTCCGTTCGCAGAGCGCGGGGAGAAGCGGCCGCACGTCCGTAGAGGAGGGCGGCGATCCGCAAGCCGGCGGATGTCGCCGGATCGAACATACGTCACGATTTCAAAATGGCCACGGGGGAAAGTCATATGAAGCGATTCCCGGAGCTTCCGACGGGCGAAGGCAAGCCTGCGCCTCCCGATCCCTTCTGGAAGGACGGCAGGGTCTTCATCGTCGAGCACAGCCATAGCGACATCGCCTGGGACTACAATATCGAGAGGGAATCCGCGGTCCGCAACGGCAATCTCGCGGCCGTGTTCGGGCGTATGCGCGCGGATCCCGGGTTCAAGTGGACCATCGAGTGCGTCCTTTACTACAGGGACTGGATTGAGAAGCATCCCGAAACCGAACCGGAGCTCCTCGGCTGGTTCAAGGAAAAGCGCCTCGATTGCGGCGCCAGTTATACGCAGCCGTTCGAAGACTGCCTCTACAACGAGCTGCTGGCGCGCCAGATGTACGCCGGGAAGCGGTGGTTCGAGAAGCGCAACCCCGGCGTCGCGCTGGACATCGTACTGCATCAGGACGGACCGCTTCGCGGCCACCAGACCCAGCAGGTCTACGCCAGGGCCGGCGTCCGCTACATCAAGGGATCGCGGATGGAGACGCCCGGCTTCTTCCGGTGGAAAAGCCCCGACGGCAGCAGCCTGCTGGCCTGGATGCAACTGGAGTACTGGGGCAAGCCCGGAGTGAACACCGCTTATATCGCCGGGCAGCTTGCCGCGGCAACCCCGCGTTACCGCAAACATGGTCTCCCACCGATACTGGGCATCACCTGGGGATGGGACTACAACGACCCCGTAGACCTCTCCGGCGCGATACGCGACTGGAACGCCTGCGCCGCCGCGGCCGGCGGTCCCCAGGCTGCATACGGGACCTTCGCGGAAGTCCTCCGGGAGGTCGAACGCCGCGGCGTCGCCGGGCTGCCTGAAATTCGAGGCGGAGTGCCCAACTGGTGGGTCTACGAACACTGGCCGTCCCACAACCGGGCCATGAGTCTACAGCGCGAGGCCGGCAGGATGCTGCCGGTCGCCGAGACGCTCCACGTCATCAAGGCGCTCCTTGGGGACGGCTTCCGCGAATATCCCAGTGAAAAGCTCGACCGGGCATGGCTGGATGCCTCCTTCGCCTGCCACACGATGGTGCCGGCGCCCGCCCCTGCGCCCGACTCGGTCATGCTGGAGAAATACCGCGCGGCCGCGGAGGTCGCGAGGAGCGAGTCGGCGGCGGCGCTCGGCTCGATCGCCGGGCGGATAGAGTTCAGGCGCGAGGGGACGCCGCTTGTCGTCTTCAACGCCCTGTCCTGGCCGCGCAGCGATCCGGTCGAGGTTCCGCTGCCGGCCGGGCTGGGAGAAGGGGTAAGTCTTTCAGACTCCGACGGCAAACCGGTACCGTGCCAGACGCTCAGCGGCAGGCGGCTGGTCTTCGTGGCGGAGGACGTCCCGCCGGTTGGCCTTCGAAGCTACTTCCTCATTCCGAAAAAGGGCGAGACCGCTCCATCTGAGCCTGCCGCAGGCAGTAAGTGGACGGCGCCGTTCGAAACGGCCCACTACCGCGCGACCCCCGGCCCCGGCGGGTTGACGTCGCTGGTTGACAAGGAGTTCGGCAGGGAAGTTTTCTCGACATTGCGCTGGGCGGCCGGCGAGTGGATATGTTTCGCCACCAGGGCCATGGGGGCCTGCGAGGGTATAGACTTCGCCCCGCACCCGGAGACGTTCCTCGACCGGGCCGCCAACCACAAACCCGACTGGATCTGCGAGGAATCCGGCCCGGTCCTGGTCCGTTTCGCGACCGCCCGGTTCAAGAGCAGGCATTGCACGGTTCGCATCGCGATCACCTTCTACCGGACCTTGAAGCGGATAGACTGGACCGTCGGCGTCACGGGCAACGACGGTGAGATCGGCCGCGAGCAGCGGCTGATGTTCCCTATCCGCGCGGCCCGGCCGGAGATAGCCTACGAAGTACCTTTCGGCGTCGTCGAGCCGGGGAAGGACGAGCCCTTCGTCTTCGTGAACAAGGGGCGGTTCGCCGCCCCGTCCGCGATTCCTTCGCATCCCCGCGAGGTACAGGACTGGGTGTACGCGACGGGCGACGGACTTGGGGTCACCATCGGCTCGCCGGTGGGCGCCTGCGCCTTCGGCGACTTCGGTCCGGGCGCGGACAGGAACCTCGTCATCCTTTCCCCCATCCTTCTGGCCGGCATCGGCAACCCGCAGGGGAAGGCCTACCGCCAGCCCGGCGACTTCGGGTTCCGGTTCTCGCTCTTCACTCGTGCAGTCGGCTGGCGGCACGGGAGCCGACTCGGAGTCCAGTCGCAGACTCCTCTCTTGGTAACGCTCCCCGATCGGCGGGATGAAAAGGGAACACTGCCGGAGACATGCAGCTTCTTCGCTGTCGAACCGGACGTCGCCCGTTTCAGCGCCGTGAAGAAAGCCGAGGACGATGATTCCGTCGTGTTCCGCGTCTACAATATGAGCGGAGCGCCGGTTTCCGCGAGGATCCGTTCCCGCTTCCCGTTCGCCGAAGTCGCGGTCACGGATCTCATCGAGAGCGGCGGCAAGCCGCTGACGCCGGCCCAAGACGGCTTCGCGATACCGCTCCAGGGTTGGGGCATCGAAACGATCAAAGCCAGGCCGCGTGCTGCGCGCTGACCGGCGGCCCATCTCCGACCGGGATGGACCCAGACTACTACCGCATGGATTTCCGCGCGGCCATAACCCCCCGCGGGTGTGACCAGTACCACAGACGGGTAACGCATCCTGCAAGCGCCGCATCGGAACTGCCGTTGACGCCGCCTTTGCCTTGGGCCATTTTGTTTTGCGCCGCCGCGTAAATGTCCGTGCGTTTTCCCGGCGGAGCGGAGATGGCACGGTCGGGCGTTTGCCCGGTATTGGCGCCGGAGCGGTTTTTTCGGGAAGGGAAGGAAACCATGGGAAAGTTCAGGGTCGGGATAATAGGGGCCGGGGCCATATCGAAGGCGCATATAAGGGAATACATGGCCTGGCCGGACGTCGAAGTGGTCGCGGCGGCGGACATCCTGCCCGAACGGGCGGAAAAGGCGAAGTCTGAATTCGGGCTCAAGTACGCCTTCGGCGACTACCGGGATCTGCTGAAGATCGGGGAGCTCGACGCAGTGAGCGTCTGCACGCCGCCTTTCGCCCACATGGGGCCGACGATCGAAGCCCTGAAGGCCGGGAAGCACGTCCTGTGCGAAAAGCCCATGGCGATGAACGCCGCCGAGGCCGCGAAGATGGTCGCCGCCGCGAAGAAATACGGCAGGAAACTTGCCGTCTGCTGCTCGCGCCGGAGGTTCTCGCAGGAGGCGCGCGCGGCCAAGGCGTTCGTTGACGACGGGGAACTGGGGGACATCTACTACGCCAGGACAACTTTCCTACGGCGCCGCGGCAGGCCCGGGCTGGATATGATGAAAGACCAGCCGTGGTTCCTCGACAAATCCAGGGCCGGCGGAGGAGCGCTTAACGACATGGCCCAGTACCATCTCGACTTTACTCTCTGGCTGCTCGGTTACCCGAAGCCGGTCTCGGTCAGCGGCTTTACGTTCCGCGGCGTCCACCCGACCGCGCCGAAGGGACTGAAGCACGACGTTGACGAACACGTCTCGGCATTCATCCGTCTGGAGAGCGGCTTCGGGATAACGCTGGAGGAAGCCTGGGCGGCGCACATGGCCGGGGCTGACGGGGTATTCGTCTTCGGGACGAAAGGCGGCATCAAGACGAACCCGCTGACCTTTTACAAAGACGTGGCGGGGCGCTTCGCGGACATAACGCCGGTCCTTCCGAAGGAGGACGCGCCGAGGGTGTGCCAGGAGTTCGTGCAGGCGATACGCGAGGGGCGCGATCCGGAGACGAGGGGCGAGGATGCCCTGATCCTGTCCCGGATATGCGACGCCATACATGAATCCACGAGGACGGGAAAGGAGGTCCGTCTGTAAAGGCAGCGCGGCGGGAGGAGGGGGAAATGGCAGAAGGAATCCCATCCGGCGGCGGGACGGAATCGTCGGGAGGCGAGATGGCCGGACGACGCCCCAGCCCAGATGCGGGGACGGGGCCGGAACCGGGATGTGTGACGGGGAAAGGGGGGGATGCCGGAAAAAACGGGGGAGCAACGCCAGGCCCGGTATCGGGTGGGTTGGGAGAGCCCCAGGCGCGAGGGACGGCGGCGGACGCGCCGGATAAGGCGACAGCCTTGACGGATACGGCGCCGGGCCACGCCCCCGAAGGCCGCTTCCGCGATATAAAGACCGCCTTCCGCGCCGTGACGCGGGACGAAAAATGGCTGCAGAAGGTGCTGCTGGGCGGCTTCATGCTGTTTCTGCCCGGCCCGTTCCTGTTTTCGCTTGGGTTTACCATGGAGGTGCTCCGCCGCGCAAAGAATGCCCCCGCCAATTTCGTGCTCCCGTCCTGGGACTTCGAGCTGTGGCCGCGGTACTTCAGGGAGGGACTCGTCAAGTTCGCGCTGGCGATCGTCGCTATAATCATCCCATCGCTGGCCTGGCTGGGGATTGTGTGGCTGGCGTGTCTTGCGACCGGCGTCCCGGCGGCCGGTCTGCTGCCCATGGCGCTTCCGATACTGAACTTCGTAGCGCTCCCGTTCTGCGCGGTATGCTGCTGCCGCTACCTCGACACCGGCAGGCTTTCCGCCGGCCTGGATATCGGCACCTGCCTGCGGATCTACAGGGCGGGGTTCGCCGACTTTTCCATCGGCGCACTGATCCTCATCGGACTGATAACTGTCGGCCAATCGCTTATCGTCACGCTGCCGTTCGTGCTGTTCTTCGGCCTGTGTCTCGTGGACAACTGGTTCGGGCCGATTTATAACTCGGCGCGCGACGCGGCAGGCGTCCGCCCGGATTGAACGTCGCGGGCAGATTCCGCCCGGCAGTAATTGCTTGCCGTATCCGTATGTGGGATTGCAGCGGGCAGAGCGGACCCGCTTGCAGTAACGCCTCTGCCGCTCCGTTCGGGCACGCCACTGCGGTGGCGCCGCCCGAACGCGGCAAACAATTACGCCCGGCAAGGGGCGCCCGGATATCCCGGTGATGCCGTTCACTATCCCGCCCGGGCGCGGGGGAACGGGCGAGGCGAACTCCGTCGCCTTCCAGCAGTTCGCGGCCATCGGAGACCGCACGATGGGTGAGGACGCGCCGGAGAGGAAGCCAGGCAAGGTGCTGATCATCGGCCGGGCCGAACATGCTGAAGTCCAGGCCGTGCGTCGCGCCTTCGAGGAAGCCGGGGCCTCGCCCGTATTCGTGCCGCCATCCGAAGCCGCCCACGAAATGGCCGGTCCCGATGACCTGTGGGTATTCGAAGATCACGAAAGCATCATGCTGATTCCATGGCTTGTCGGTCCCGACGGCTTGCCTCCGCCCCGGCCTGCCTGCCGGCGAGGCCCGGCCGTCCGGATCGCCGCCTGCCCCGATCTCGACCGGCCGCCAGCCGGCGGGCAGAACTCAGGCGAGCAAAGTATTAGAGGCGATGGCGGCAGAGATGCTCAGCAGGTCGAGGCAGGCATCCTGCTCCTCAAAATGGCTCGGAGCGCATGGGACGTCTCATTCCTGACTGCTCTTTCAGCCCGTTACTTTCCAACGGAAATCGCCGGCGGCGATTCGATGGAACATTTCAAAGAGGCCCTTGTCCGACGGATGACTCCGGGCTGCAGGGCCATTTTACTGCTGGACTTGGGACTCTGGCCCGAAAAACGCCGCGATCTCCGTTTCTTCCTGGCCGCCGGGAGAGTCTGAAGGGATTATTCTTCCCTTCCGGCGAGGCGGCAGGTACTTTGGCAGCGACAAGCTTCCATGCTCCCTGACTGCTCGTCTTTTCCGAAAGCAATCCGAGAGGAGGAGATAGAGGCGAGTGTCTCCGCCCGTAGCATTCGTGCGGCCAAGTACCATAATTGAACATTAAATGTAAATGCACATTGTCCCTTGACATAATTGCACAAGAGAGATAGCTTATATCTGGAAAGCCGGGTATCTGACAAGGGTTTTTGAGCACCATGTTAAGAGCTTATCCAGAAACTTCCAAATATGGGCCGGCGGAACGCTGCGGAAACCTCGGCCACCACGGAGTTTTTGGATAGGCATTTAACAAGATGCGGTTGGAAGAAGTTCCGCGACCGGGACGTTCGGAGGATATGGCCGATGGGCGTTTCGCAGCAGGCGATAGCCGATGCCTTGGGGCTTTCCCGTACCACTGTTACCAAGATACTGAACAGAGACCCTAAATATTCGGCCAGCGAGGCTACCAGGGACTTGGTCTTTCGAACGGCGGAGCGCATGGGGTACGATTTCACCACCATC
>JAOACM010000505.1 GCA_026417845.1 Planctomycetota bacterium
CGCGTACATCTCCGCGCCCGCTTCGTCGCGTCCTCTCTGACAGCCGTTTCTGCGAACCGACAGCGCAACCGGCTTGCACTCGGACCGGATCGCGGCGACACCGCGGCTCCGGATCGTCACGTCAGAACGGCCGGTCCGGCGGCGCGTTTTCGACCAGCTCGTACTCGATGCCGGAGTCCCTCAGCCAGTCGCCGGCAGCATTCAGTGCCCTGCGGCGGTAGAAACGCTCCCACTGTTCGCTGAGGCGCCCGTATCTTGACAGGACGGCCTGGAATCCGCGGCCTGGATCTTTCGACGAGGCCAGGACCTCGCGCAGCCTGTCCCGGACATCGGGATAGCCGCAGTCCTTCGCGAATTCGGCCATCCATTCGCGCCGCGTCGTGTCGGGAATCGGCCTTATGAGCAGGAGGCGGCCGCCTTCGAGCCGTTCGGGAGCATCGTTGACGGTCGGCGCCACGGGCTCCGACGGGAGCGTGCCCGCGGCCGGCCCCCCGGCCGCAGCCTTCTCCCCGGAGGCATCCTTGAAAAGCGGCCCCTTCGGGGGACCGACGGGCTTCGGCGGACCGTCGCCGAACAGGTCGAGCTTCGGCTTCCCAACGGGCTTCCAGAAATCGCCCGCGAACGGGTCCTTCTTTGGTGGCGGGGATCCGTCCGCGAACAGGTCCTTCTTCTTTTCTACCGGCGCCGCGACCTCATGGAACGGCCCGGCCTTTTTCGAACGCCGCTCGGTTTCCTCGGCCATAGTGGGAGCGGGTTTCCGCGCCGCCTCCAGACGCCTCTCCGCCTGCTTAGGAACGACGGCTCCCGTCTCCCTGTCGAGATAATATACGATCATCTTATAGCCTTCGGCCGTCATGGCTCTGAACATTGCGTCCGCGTCAATACGTATCGCTGCCATGGCGTCCCCCTCGCGGCGGCCAGGCGGTATCGCCGCGCGCAATTTGCATATAAATTCGACGGCCCCGGCAGTCAAGGGGCCTTGGAGGTCATGCCGGCCCGGCGTGCAACGTTATCGCGGCATTTCCGCGGCGGAGCGGCCCCGGGGACCGGGCGCCTATCTCTTCCCGGGATCCGATCCGGCGCCGGACCCGGAGGGAGGCGGGGCGGGCGCTTTGTTATCGAGGGTGGGATCCGGATCCAAGGGTTTCGTAAGCGGCAGGATCATGCAGTATTCGTCCTCGTAAACGGGCTTGAACCGCCCCTTTACTATCACGCCTATGTACACGCCTTTCTTCATGGAGATCGCCATGTAGCGGGCGTTGAAGGTTTCGCCTATTTTTTCGGGGTCGAGGATTTCTGACGGGGACCCCGCCTTTTTCAGCAGCCTGTACTTTTCAGCATCGTATCTGTAGGTGAAGCAGGGATCAAGGCCCCAGAGAAAGTTCTGCCTGTAGCAGTCATAGAACAGGTCGGGGAAATCGTCCCAGTGAAGGTTGACGACCGTCTCGCCAGGCGCCAGGTGATGGTTCATCCACGCGACGGCCTTCCTGAAACGCGGAGGATCACAGCTGTCGAGCACTTTGTGCGTCTCGCGCAGACCGCGGGCGTGTAAGGCGGCTAGCGCGAGCGCGACGAGGAGGGCCGAGGCGGTGTAGAGCCGGGGGCGGCGCGCGAGCGGGGCTGAAAGATCCGCGCCAGCCAGCAGATCGCGGGCGACGAACGCGACGGCCATGGCGGTCAGCGGGACCGAATACTCGACGAACCGGTTGTAGATCGCGGTCACGAAGACCCACGCGATCGCCGCGTATAGGACGCCAAGCCCTTCAGGACTTATTTTCCTCCTGGCATCAATGCTCCATCCGAGCAGGAAAAGTCCGATCAGCGACAGGACGAGCAGTGGCGAACTGGCGAAGAATTCCAGCATGGTCCTGGAGTAAAGCTCGCCGCCAAGGCCCGATACGACGCGCGATTTGAATGGCGCGAAACGGCCGAGGCCTGAGTTAAGTATGTCGGCAAGCGTCATGATCGAATCGAGCGTGTATGGAGTATACGGGTGTATCAGCAGGCCCGATACAGCCCCGCCGAAAGCGGCGGCGGGCGACTTCCAGTCCAGCCTGCGCTCGACTATATACCTCCCGGCCACGAACGGCAGCGCGGTGGCAGCCAGAGTGAACGGGAATGTATAGCTCCAGGAGTAGACGAAGCTCAGGACTGCCAGCGCCTTCCACCGGCTCCGGATCAGAAAATGCATGCCTGCGATCGTAAGCAGTATGCTGAGCACGTGGGAGCGGATAAACATCATGCGTATCAGCCACGTCTCGCCCATGCACAGTGGGAGAGCGGCGAACAGAAGCGGCCAGCGGACGGAATTCGCCTTGAGCACATAGTAGAGCGCCGCGAAGACGGCGGTAACCAGCAGAGCGGAAAACCACTTGGCGCCCCATATCGGTTCTGCGTCGTCGCGGCAGAATGGGACCATCAGGACGTGGAAGAGGAATTCCTTGTCGCAGAATCTTTCCTTCCAGAGACTGGCCTGCGTCCACCGGAACTCGCGTGACATGCCGATTTCCGGCAACAGATTGGCGAGCCTGGCGTGGTAATAGCCGTCGCGCTCGGCGATACCCTCGGATCCGAAATGTATCCGCCCGGTCATGAAAAAGACGTATGCGAACAGGAGCCAGGGGAGAAACCGTGAGCGGCAAGCCCGTTCGAACCAGCCGGGGAGAATGGATTCCGACGGCGCAACGACTCCCGGAGTTTCAGTCATCGGTCGCTTCCGCGGCCGCCCGGCCGCCCCTCGCGGTTCATTTCGCGATCGGAACCCGCAGTACCCTGATCCACGGTTTTCGGGTCAGCACGGCGCGACGCTGGCTTTCTGTCTTCGCGGCCTTCAGCGCCTCCTGAACCGGACCCTCTTCCTCAGCGCTCATGTATGCGACCGGCACGAAGCCGGCCCGCGGGTAGCGCTGACAGGCGAAACCGACGATCGGCGTCGGTTCCAAGGCGAGCTCCGCCGGGCCGGCCCAGGCACCCCCTTCGCGACGCCACATCATCAGCTTCATCCTCGTCGCGTCAAGCCCGAAACACAGCACGGCGCCGCCGCATACGGACATCTCCGGCGCCGGCCCTTCCTTGGCGGCCGCGGACATTCCCGGGATACTTTCCTTTTTCCATGCCTGCCCGTCAAACCCCCAGACGCCTTCAGGAGCGTAGATGAAAAGCTCCCCGCCTGAGGC
>JAOACM010000506.1 GCA_026417845.1 Planctomycetota bacterium
AGATGTGTATAAGAGACAGGCCATGGCGTCCTTATCCTTTCCGGGGGATCGCGGTTCGTCTGATGATCGCCCTTCTGGCAGACGTGCATGCCAACCTCGAGGCCTTGCGGGCCGTCTTTGACGACCTGCGCCGGCGCGATATCCGCAGGATATTCTTCCTCGGCGACATGGTGGGCTACGGGCCGAACCCCGTCGAGACGCTCGAGTTCATGAAGCACTTCGAGTTCTGTCTGCTCGGCAACCACGACGAAGCCGTGCTCAAGGGGCCGCCGAAGTCGTTCAACAGGTATGCCGCGAGGGCCGCCCTCTGGACGCGCAGGCTCATCTCCCCGGACGAGATGGGCATAAAGGCCCTGCTGCCCGGAGAACACGCCCGCCGCGCCGAACACTGGCGTTTCCTCAGTTCGCTTCGTCCCGCCAGGACTCTCGGCGAGATGATGTTCGTCCACGACACTCCGGCCGATCCCGGATCGGCCCGGTACATCCGCAACCTGGCGGACGTGGCCGAGGCGTTCGCGGCGCGGCCGAAGGAAAGGATTTTCTTCGTCGGGCACTCGCACGTCCCGGGGATATTTACCGAAAATGGTGTGATAGTTCCCGAACCCGGCAAAAAATATACTTTCGACGGCCGCATGATCGTCAACGTCGGCTCCGTAGGGCAGCCGCGCGACAGGGACATCCGGGCCTGTTATGTGGTGCTCTTCCCGGACGGATTCCGTTTCCACCGCGTCCCTTACGACATCGAGACGACCATGCGCAAGATAAGGGCTGAGACCGAGCTGGACGATATCCTCGCCGTCAGGCTGGCCAAGGGGATATGACGGAGGCAATTGTTTGCCGCGCCCATATGTTGTCGGTGCAGCGCCTGAGCGTATCCGCTCATCGTGACGCCATTGTCGTTATGTTCGGGCGCAGCACTATGAATAGCAGCCGCAACTTGAACGCCGCAAACAAGTACCGATGGAAACGGGCCGGCGCATTGCGGAGCTTCCCTGGCCGCCTGCCCGGGATTCCGGCGGTCATATGCGGAGGGCCGGGCGCGGGTCCGCTTTTTCGCGTCCGCTTGCAGGCGCTGCTGTCCGGTCGCGATACATGCCCTGGCGGACCGCTCCATTAATCTTGATTCGCCGGCATCCGCCGATAAAGTACCCGCGCGTCCCGGCCGCTGCTCCGCCAGGAATGGCGCGACCTGCGAGACGGTCGGCCGGCGGAATGGGGACCAAGCGCGATGGGGCGGGAGCACGGAAGGCGGCAGGAAAAGGAGGATGCGATGTCCATCTCTGGCGCTAGCGGGGGGAAACCGGAATACAGGCTGGCTGACAGGATACAGCAGGTGGCTCCGTCGGCAACCCTCGCCATATCTGCCAAAGCGAAAAAGATGAAGGCCGAGGGGATTGACGTGATCGGCTTCGGCGCCGGGGAGCCGGACTTCGATACCCCGGCCCATATAAAGGCCGCCGCCATCGCGGCGCTCAACGCCGGCGATACGAAGTACCTCGCCAGGAAGGGCGCCGCTCTGGTTGACCTGATAGCCCGTAAGCTGAAGGAGGAAAACGGCCTTTCGTACGACAGGGCGCAGATACTGGTCTCGAACGGGGCGAAGCACTCGATATATAATATTATCCAGGCCGTATGCGGCCCGGGGGACGAGGTGCTTATTCCGGCGCCGTATTGGGTGAGCTACCCGGAGATGGTGCGGCTGGCCGGCGCTACGCCGGTCTTTCTGCCGACTGACGCCGGGAGCGGGTTCAAGGTCTCGCCCGCACAGCTCGATGCCGCCACAGGTCCCAGGACGCGCCTGTTTATTTTCAACAGCCCCTCCAATCCCACCGGAGCCGTGTACGAGCCGGACGAGGTGCGTGCGCTGGCCGCTGTGCTGGCGAAACGGAGACTGCTGACGATATCCGATGAGATATACGAGCACCTGCTGTACGACGGGGCGAAGTTCCTGAGCCTGGCGGCGGCGCATCCGGCCATGAAAGACCTGACGGTCACCATAAACGGTCACTCGAAGACCTACGCGATGACCGGCTGGCGGATAGGTTACGCCGCCGGGCCGGAGCCGATCATATCGGCTGCCAGGAAGCTCCAGGACCATTCTACCAGCGACCCTGTTTCTTTCGCGATAGCCGGCGCCGCGGCGGCGCTGGAGGCTTCGCAGGAAGAGCGCGAACGGATGAGGGCCGAATTCGACGTCAGGCGCAGGTATATGGTGGATCGCTTCCGGCGGATGAAGGGCGTACAGCTGGCGACTCCCCGCGGGGCGTTTTACGCATTCCCGGATGTCTCGGCGCATTATGGGCGGAAGCTCAGCGGGATGGATGTGAAGGACTCGCTGACGTTCGCCGAGGCGTGCCTCGTCGGGGCGCGGGTGGCGGTCGTGCCGGGCGGACCGTTCGGGGCGGACGGATTCGTACGCTTCAGTTACGCGACGGACATGGCATCCATACGCGAGGGGCTCGACAGATTCGAGAAATGGCTGGAGGGCCGCTGATCCGGACGCCCGGCCCCGGCGCATGGGTGCGCGCCTGATTGCGCCCGTGCTCTGTGCCGCGCGTCCAGGCAGCTCGCCCTCCGGCGGGGACGGTACCCGGCGGAAAGACGCGAGGCGTTGCGGTCGGGGAACCGGAACCTGTTCGAAAGCCGCCGGCGCTGAGCTTGTACGCCCGGCGATCCCACTTCCCGACGGGAAGCCAGGAGACAGGCGCCTGGAGCCTGTCCGAACACTCCTGCAGCGGCCAGGGCTTCCCCAGCGGAGCGCCGGATCCGGCCGGAGGCTTTTGGGTAAGCTCTTGGAACCCATCCAGAAACTTCCGGCTGAGAAGTCGAGTCTGCAGAGCAGTTGGCTCCGCGCCAGCAGGTTTCCGGACAGGCGCTTGTCCGGGCCGCGGCCTCTCGTGCAGGCCCGGGCAGAACAGATTGCCCGTGGGGAAACAGCTCCGGCTTGTATCCGCGGGAAAGCCGGATGCGGACTGCGGTTTCATGCGATGGAGGGTAATTGTTTACCGTGCCCATATGTGGTGCCGCGGCGGGCAGAGAGGACCCATTTGTACCATCGCTACTGTTGTCCCATTCGGACGCGCTACTGCAGACGGTAGTCGCCACCAGACCGCGGCAAACAATTACATCATATTAGAG
>JAOACM010000507.1 GCA_026417845.1 Planctomycetota bacterium
GGTCGCCTCCTCCACGATATGCTTAGACATGATGTCGGCGGAGGAGTTGCCTACGAAAAGCGTCTTGCCCACGGTCATGTGATAAAACGTCGCCCCAAGGCTGTAGATATCCGCTCTTATGTCTATATCCTGGACCCCGCGGGCCTGCTCCGGGGCTATATAATGGGGGGTGCCGACGGCCTGGCCGGCGAGGGTCAGGCCGGAATCTTCGCTGGTCATGCGCGCAAGACCGAGGTCGCAGAGCTTGGCGATGCCGGTCTTCGTGAGCATTATGTTGTCGGGCTTGATGTCGCGGTGCACCAGGCCGTTGGCGCGGGCGTGATCGAGTGCCGAGGCTATCTGTATGACTATATCGAGCGCCCGCGCCGGCGGGAAGTGCCCCTCGTCCTGAAGGACCTTCCGGATGGTCGGCCCATCAACATACTCCATCGCGAAATAGTAGTACCCACCGGCCTCGCCTACATCTATACCCTGGATGACGTTCGGATGGTTCAGCTTCGCGCTGGCGCGCGCCTCCCTCATGAACCGCTCGACGAAAGCCTTGTTCGAAGCCAGCCTGGGGGTAAGAACCTTCAGCGCGACCACCCGGTCCATTGATATCTGCCGGGCGCGGAAAACGGTCCCCATCCCGCCCTGGCCGATCCTTTCCATCAGCTCGTAGTTGCCGATTACCGGTACCCTGCTCAGCTTCCGCTCGATATCGCGCAGCTGTTCTTCGGTGAGTATGCCCTTCTTTTTTACGACCGACTCGAAGGTTTCGCCGAGGCCTAGTTCCCGCACTACCTCATACGCCTTGCGGCATTCCGCGGCCTGCTCTTCCGTGCAGTACCCCGCCCGGACGGCGGCAGCCAGTATCCTCGCGGGGCTGGGCTTTTCTTCCCTTTCCGGCATCTCTTCCTACCCTCTGCAGCCAATCTCCAGATGCAAGTCCGCGTTGCCGCTCCCAAAGGGAAACAGGCACCGTTGTGAAAGCCGTACTTTTGACATCATCGGTTCCACGCCGATACCTCCTATGTTTTAGACGGTTAAGACCTGCCCATTGATG
>JAOACM010000508.1 GCA_026417845.1 Planctomycetota bacterium
CCCATAGAAACGCCTGAAGGTACGAACATCGGGCTGATAGTGTCGCTGGGTATATATGCCTCGATAAACGAGTACGGGTTCATCGTCACGCCGTACGCGGTCGTTAAGAACGGAAAGGTGACTGGGGAGGTCGTGTACCTCCGGGCCGATGAGGAGAAACGCCACACGATAGCGCAGGCCGGCGTGGAGATAGATCCCAAGACGGGCAGGATACTGGCCGACAAGGTCAACGCCCGCCAGCACGAGACGTTCGTCCAGATCCCGGCGGACCAGGTGACGCTGATGGACGTCGCGCCCCGGCAGATCGTCGGGGTGGCGGCGAGTCTGATCCCGTTCCTCGAGCATGACGACGCCAACAGGGCGCTGATGGGATCGAACATGCAGCGCCAGGCCGTTCCGCTCCTGCGGCCCGAACCGCCCATAGTCTCGACGGGCATGGAGGAGGCCGTCGCCCGCAATTCCGGCATGATGGTCATCGCCGAGGAGGACGGAGTGGTTCAGTACGCCGACGGCGAGAGAATAGTCCTGAAGACCCAGAGCGGCACCAGGGAATACGTCCTGCGCAAGTACTTCGGGCTCAATGAGCGGACCTGCCTGAATCAGGTCCCGATAGTGAAGGCCGGGCAGCGGGTATCGAAGGGCGAGGTCCTCACGGAGGGGGCCGCCACGCGCGGCGGATCTCTGGCGCTCGGCCGCGACGTCCTCGTGGCGTTCATGTCCTGGGAGGGCCTCAACTTCGAGGACGCGATACTCGTAAGCGAAAGGCTCCTGAAGGAAGACGCCTACACCAGCATACACATCGAGGAGTTTGAGGTGGAGATCCGCGAGACGAAGCTCGGACGCGAGGAGATCACGCGCGACATTCCGAACGTCTCGGAGGCCGCGCTCGCCAACCTTGACGAAGACGGGCTGGTCCGCGTGGGAACGAGGGTGAAGCCGGGCGACATACTGGTCGGCAAGATCGCGCCGAAGAGCAAGAGCGAGCTGTCGAGCGAGGAGAAGCTGCTCCACGCTATATTCGGGCGCGCCGGCGAGGACGTGAAGAACGATTCGCGCGAAGTCAAACCTGGCTGCGAAGGGTATGTGATAGATGTCAAGAGGTTCCGCCGCGTAGACGCCGAAGTCGAGGGGATACGGGCCGAGGTGAGGCGCGAGATACGCAGGATCGAGGCCGAGATAAAGGCCAGGATCGCGGACGTAATCAGGGAAAAGTTCGCGGCGGTCGAAGAGGCGGTCGGAGGGAAGCTGAAAGATATCGAGACGGGCCGTGTCTTCTCGATCCCGCGCGGCGCGCCGCCGGACGAGATAATAGAGATGGACAGGTCGTTCTCCCTGAACAGGGTGGACATGAAGCCGGCCGTGCGCAGGAAGGCGCAGGCCGTGGCCTATCGCTTCGAGAAGAAGAAGCGCGTGCTGGAAGTGGAGATGGAGAGGAAGGTCGGGAAGCTGAAGCGTGGCGACGAGCTCCAGCCCGGCGTCCTCGAAATGGTGAAGGTCTACGTGGCGGTCAAGCGCAGGCTCAGCGTCGGAGACAAGATGGCCGGCCGGCACGGAAACAAGGGGGTGGTGAGCAAGATACTGCCCGAGGAGGACATGCCGTTCCTCGAGGACGGCACGCCTGTAGACATCGTGCTCAATCCCCTCGGTGTGCCGTCCCGCATGAACTTCGGCCAGATACTCGAGACGCACCTTGGCCTGGCCGCAAAGGTCCTGGGCTTCCGCGCCATATCGCCGGTCTTCGACGGTGCCAGGGAGAGTCAGATCGTCGAGGCGCTTGAGGAGGCGAACGCAAAGGTGAGGGAACGGCGGGAGCGTTACGAGAAGGAGAAGAAGGCGCCGCCGTGGGACGAGTTCCTGGCCGGGATACCGTCGGATGGGAAGGTGGTGCTCTACGACGGGAGGACCGGCGATCCGTTCGAACAGAAGGTGACTGCGGGATATATCTACATGATGAAACTTCATCATCTGGTGGCCGACAAGATACACGCCAGGGCCACCGGCCCCTACAGCCTGATAACCCAGCAGCCCCTCGGGGGAAAGGCCAGGAGCGGCGGGCAGAGGTTCGGGGAGATGGAGGTCTGGGCGCTGGAGGCCTACGGGGCGGCGAACGTCCTGCAGGAGCTGCTCACCGTCAAGTCCGATGACGTGGAGGGCAGGACGAAGATATACGAATCCATGGTAAAGGGCGAGAACGTGCTGGAACCGGGGACGCCGGTCTCGTTCGAGGTCCTTTGCAACGAGATCAGAGGTCTCGGGCTGAATGTGAAGCTCGAAAAGGCCGCCCCGGCGTTGCCGTGACGCGGGGGCGCGGCCCGTTCGCCCGGATGGGGCGTCCGCGGGGCGCGGAGCGGACGCTGGGGCGAGGCTGGCGGGAGGGAACGGAGGCGGCGAGGGATCCGGCGGCTATGGACGCGCACGGCGGTCCCGAAGGAACCGGGAGGTAAACGGGCAAGATGGCGACGAATCCGCTGAGTCCGCTGGTGGGAACTTCTTCGACCGACAGAGCCTACGACCGCATCAATGACTATACGGCCATCTCGATAAGCCTGGCCAGCCCGAACGACATGCGTTCGTGGTCGTACGGCGAGGTGAAGAAGCCCGAGACGATCAACTACCGGAGCTACAAGCCGGAGAAGGACGGTCTGTTCTGCGAAAAGATATTCGGGCCGGAGCGCGACTGGGAATGCTCGTGCGGAAAGTACAAGGGGATCAAGTACAGGGACATCATCTGCGACCGCTGCTCGGTCAAGGTGACGCATTCGAAGGTGCGCCGGAGCCGTTTCGGCCACATAAACCTGGCTGCCCCCATAGTGCACATATGGTTCTTCCGCTCGGTGCCCTCAAAACTCGGCAACCTCCTCGGCATCAAGACCACGGCGCTCCAGCAGGTCATCTATTTCCAGCGGTATATAGTCATGGACGCCGAGGACGGCGTGCCGCTCAAGCGCGGCGAGCTGCTCACCGAAGAGCAGTACAAGGCGGCCAGGGAAAAGTACGGGCAGAAGTTCAGGGCGGACATGGGGGCGGAGGCGATCAGGCAGCTGATCCGCCAGCTCGACATCCCGAAGACGATCGCCGATCTCCGGAAGGAGCTGAAGGAGAGCAAGTCGAAGGCGCGCCACGAGACGATCATCAAGAGGCTCAGGATCTGTCTCTTATACACA
>JAOACM010000509.1 GCA_026417845.1 Planctomycetota bacterium
ATACCCCCCCGTCATCATCAGGGCCTCTGCCTCGCTGACTGCCGCCTGCGCCTTGAATGTAATCGCCTCCAGCTCCTCCTTCGTCAGCCCCCTCTCAACCGTCGTCGGAACGATCGGCGCCCCGACCCCCGGCTGGACCGAAGGCTTCCCTGTCCCCGGCAGAGGTTTCTCCACAAACGTCTCCTCGCGCGAAAAAACGAAGGGGTCGCGCCTGTTTTTCCACTCGTACACGAATTTGTCCTTCTTCAGCGGCGTTTCGCCGGGGGGTTCGCCTCCCGCGGCGACCGCTCCGATCCACGCCACTCCCACGCATATCGCCGTTTCAACCACGCGCCTCATGTTCATTGCCCCGCCTGCCGCTCCGCCACCCGGGACCTGTTCGAAACGCGCCGCGCGCCGCCATCACTGCTGCAGATATCTGTAGGTAGCGACGTTGACGCGAACGTCGTGACCCGTCCCGTGCGGCACCAGGCCGCCCTGCCTGGACGCTATCGTCAGGTCCTCGAACGCTATGAACCTGTCGAAATTCTCCTCCACGTGGTTTATGAACTTCACCAGGCTGTGGAAATTTGCCTCAATGCTGGTCCCCCACAGCTCCTTGACATAAGCCGCCCCTATCGGCGGAGGTCCCCCGGTAACCTTGCGCACATCCTTCAGCTGGACGGGTGCCTGGGATGCTACCTCCGATATCCTGTCCATCAGAAGAGGTATCTCGGATTGAGGGGGAAGCTTTTTCAGTATGTCGGCGTTTTCCGCCTCGACCCTCCTCCTCACCTCCTTTTTTGCCGGGAGCTGATTGGCTTTCTCCCGCAGGGCCTCCACCTCCTTCTGTAGCGAGGTCAGTTCTCTCTGCAACTCATTATGTTTTTTCACGGCCAGGTAGAGAAATACGCCTATAACGATGTTCACCACGACCGCGACGACAATCGAAGTGATGAGCTTGATCCGCTCGGACCATTCGGTGAACAGAGCCATAATCCCGCGTCTCCCTTTCCCAGGGACGCCGCCATTCAGCTCTTTGGCGACGCCGTCTTATGCTCCAACTGCGCCTTCTCGCTGTAAGGTATCGTCTCCAGTGTCATATCCGTCGCGAACTCCATCGCATCCTTCTTATGGCTCGGCTTGCCCTTTATCTCCGGTATCATGACTTCCCGCTTGGTTATGAAATGGAGATACGGCTCGACCGCCCTGACGCCCAGCACCGGGTCGTAGTCCTGTTTCGGCGGGGACCCCGGGGGCGAGCCGAGCACGATTGATGCCGCATCGCGCGCCTTGAAGTTCTTCGTCAGGTTGCGGATGAAATCCGTCACGTTCCTGCGGGCCTCGGCATCAGTATCGCCGAGCGCCATGCCCGTCATTTTTATCGTGTATCTGCGCACCTCTGCCGCCCCCAGGGATTCTCCACCTCCCTGGCGCTGGATCGAGAGGGAGACCAGCCACAGATTATCGGGAACGGAATCGCACAGCCTGTCCAGTATTCTCCCCCAGCAGACCCTGTCGCTCTCCAGGTCCCCCAAGGTCTTCCTGATATTCCCCAGGCGCTGTATCTCCTTGTCTATCGCGTCGACTTCATCGGCTATCTTTTTCTGTTCCTCCCTGGCCTTCTTCGCGGTTTCTATGCTCTGTTTGGCGTCGGGTATCTTCGACATGTGGTAGGACAGGAGGACAGAGATCTGGAGGCACGCCACGAGCACGCCCGCCACGTAGGTCAGGAACCGCGGCAGCGGCGTCCGTTCCACAGGCCGCCGTTCTTCAGGAAGCAGGTTGATCAGTATCATATCACATTTTCCTCAGCCGGCTGGCCAGCCCGACGGCCACGGCCATGTCGGAGTTGGCGCCGCCGAAGCCGGCGGGGTTGAACCCGGCGCCGGCGAGTTCCAGCCCCTCCGTCGGGTCCCAGATCTTCGTCGGAAGATTGAATATCTGCTGAAACATGGAATCCATCCCGGGGAACAGCACCGTTCCGCCGGAGATGTAAACTTCCGATACCTCCTGGTTGAACTGGTTTTCGAAGTAATCGAACGAAAGCCTGACTTCGCTGCCGATGTCCTCCAGGACCGGGAGGATCGCGTCCTGCATGCTCTCCAGCGCTCCGCCGGGATCCTTTTTCATCCGGTCCACGTCCTTGGGGTCCTCTCCGAACCGTTTGGCCACTGCGTCCGTTATATCGTTGCCGGCCACGTATATCTCGCGCGTGAAATACGACGAATTGCCTCGCATTATGTTGATGCTGGTCTTGCCCGCCCCTATATCCACAAGGGCGCGGACCTGCTGGTCGTCAACGCCCAGCAGCGAATTCCTCAATTCGAAGGCATTGCCCAGCGCGAAGACATCCACGTCTATCACCAGCGGCGTCAGCCCCACCGACTCAAGCAGCGCCACATGCTCCTCGATCAGCGTTTTCTTGACGGCCACCAGGAGAACCTTCACCTGTCCGGATGCCGGGTCGGGGGCCTCGTCCACGCGCTGGCAGTCCAAGATCACCTCATCCACATCGAACGGAATGTACTTGTCGGCTTCGTAGGTAACGGCCTGCTTGAGCTCCTCGTCCGGTATCGGCATCATCGGAACGTTGCGGATTATGACCGAGCGTCCGGAAACCGCAGTGACCGTTTTCTTCGTTCGAATCCCGCTTTCCTTAAGGACCTGCGATATCACGTCTCGCGTCATCTCGGGGCTCTCTATCTCGGCCTTGCCGATCCCCGAGATCACAAGGTCCTCCGGGCCTGCCTTGCTCAACTCCACGGCTTTTACCGAGGACGATCCTATGTCTAATCCCAATATGCTTTTCCGCCGGCCGAAGAGCACGGATCGAAATCCCCCATCAAATAAATAACTACGCCCCCGCGAAGGCCCGGCCACGTCATTACTCGCGCCGGAGGGGCTTTGCGGCGCTGGAGTCCGTCTGTCGGAAGTTCACCCTCCACTCGCCCCGTCATCGCCCGCGTCCCGAGGCAGGCACCAATAGTGCCGGGTCGCGCGGAAGATCTTTTCTGCCCACCCTCCCCTCCGGCGAGGCGCGGAAAAAAGGGCAACCGGGCAAAGTCTTCAATGTCCTTGCCAGAATCGCATACATGCATACCATATGCGCAAAGAGTGTCAAGTCCATTTTACACGCTCTTCGCCAAACGGGNGCATGGCCGTAAATGAAGGGTCTTGGAG
>JAOACM010000510.1 GCA_026417845.1 Planctomycetota bacterium
GGGCGCGGTAGAGGCGATGGCAGCCGAGGCATGGAGCGAGATATCCAGGCTGGCCGCCGACAGGAAATGGGATGAGGCGCGGGCGGCGCTCGCGGACTTCCAGAAGGCTTTCGGTTCGACGAAGCTGGCGGCTGCGAAGAAGGAGGAGGCCGAGACGATACTGAAGTCGGCCGACAGGGCCGGCGTACCGGCAGAGGGACTCATCGGTTTCTGGAAGTTCGACGAGGGGAAGGAAACCAGGGCCGGCGATTACGGAGGGGCCGGCAACCACGGGAACATAAAGATTCCCTCCTACGCGCCCGGCAGGTCTGGAATGGCGCTGTCCTTCGACAAGAACTGCGTGGACCTGCCCCTTGGGATCCTCGGCACGGCGAAGGGGTCGCTGGCCTTCTGGATGCTCGCCGCGCGACCACCTTCCGATATGGGCATCGTGTTCTACGGGAGCGACGGAGAGCGGGGGGACGGCCGCGGGGGGGCGCCGGGGGAGTTTCACGTCCACCTGGCCGCCGACGGCAGGGTGGGTCTTCTCATCAGGGGACAGGGTAGAGGACTCGACATGAAAAGCCCCGGCAGGGTGGCCGACGGCGAATGGCATCACGTGGTCGTGACATGGGAGAACGGACGTGGCGCCGCGATCTACGTTGACGGCATCATGGTCGCCAGGGATGAGTTCAAGATTGCCGATTTCCAGTTCTCCGGGCGCTGCCGCTTCGGTGTTCCCGGCTACCCGACGCGGCACTATTCCGGCCTGCTCGACGAGGCCCGCGCGTACAACAGGCCCCTTTCGGAAAGTGAAGTCCGCAGGCTTGCGAGACAGTAGCGCGCCGCCGATCGCGGACCGCCCGGCATCGCACGGGGAGGCGCGTCGCGTTTCCCGCTCCGCCGCGATCGTCTGCCGCCCGGGACCTTTATCCGCCGGGATAAGTACCTGTCCAAGAAATTCCCCGCCGGGCAGGTGGGGATCGCTGAGTGTGTAAGAGCTTATCCAGAAACTCTTGCGGCGGCCGAGGCGTCCGCAGCCGGAGCACCGTCTCCGGCCGAAGGTTTTTGGATAAGCTCCAAGGATCGTTTCCCGGGCAGGATATTACGCCGGTCTCGGACCGGTCTCCCGCCGGACGATGACCTTCCCTCAGCTCATTGGAATCCGGGGGGCGGGTTTGCTAATATCAGGCGCCCGGAGCGGGAATCCGGAGCGATAGTACGGTAATTGTTTGCCGTGCCCATATATCTTGGGCGCAGCGACAAAGCGATCTTATCTGCAGTAGCGTCGTTGTCGCCATGTTCAGGCGCGCTACCGCAAGTGGCAGCCGCTCCATGAACGCGGTAAACAATTACGTCGTACGACCGGGAACGCGCCGAGGAACGGGGGCGCCCTTAGTCCGCCGCAGTCGGGGGGGATGGAAGTCTCCGGGCGTCACCGTTCCGGTCATGCCTTCTACGGGGAGGCGGCGTCTCAGGAGCCTTTCGGACGGTTTGAGAGAAGGGGCCGGCCATCCAGAGAAACGCGACTATGAGCCGCGGACACGGACTGCGCGCGATGAGGAAGAGGATACGCCACTTCCTCGTGAAGCTCACCATTACCTACTGGGTCGTCGTTTTTCTGGCGTGGTTGCTGAGAACGCTGCCGGAGCGCCTGGCGCTGTGGCTTGGCAGGACATTCGGCGGTCTGTTCTATTACCTGAACTTCCGCCACAGGCCGGTGTGCCTTGCCAATCTGCGGATAGCGTTCCCGGAGAAATCCGAGGCCGAGCGCAGGAAGATAGCCAGAGCCTGCTACCGGCACATCGGACAGTCGGTCGCCGAATTTGCACGCTTCCCGAAGATAGACGGGAACAATATACATAAGTATCTCGACAGAGAAAACATGCACATCGTGGACGGGTTGCTGAAAGAGGGGCGCGGAGTAATAGCCGTCACGGGACACATCGGCATGTGGGAGATGACAGGCTTCGGAACTTCATGTATGGGTTACCCGCTGGATTCGGTAGCCAGGCCCATAGATGCTCCGAGGATAAACGAGTTTGTCGAGAAACTCAGGCGCAGCCGGGGGCAGAGAATCGTCAACAAGCAGGGAGCGATGATACAGATACTGAAGAGTCTGAAGGAGGGACGCATATTCGGCCTGCTTATGGATCAGAAGGCTGGATCCGACAGCCTTTACGTGCCGTTCTTCGGAAAGCCAGCCCCGACACTGGATATAGCGGCCCGTCTGCACCTGCGGATCGGATCTCCGATAATAGTCGCGACCTCGTACCGGACCGGCAAGGGCTTCCACCACTCGATGCGTATCCGCGGGCCGCTCAGGTTCGAGCTGACCGGCGACGAGAAGGAAGACATCCGGATAATAACGGCTGCGTGCAACGCGGCGCTGGAGGAGGCGATCCGGGAGCACCCGGAGCAATGGCTGTGGATGCATCGGCGCTGGAAGGATCGGAAATCCCGGAGGGAGGGGGGAGCGAGCGGACCGGGGCCCGATGGCGATAGAGGTGAGCGGCGCAGCGTTGCTGGGAGTACCTCCGACGGCGTCCCCGGAGTCCGCACGGAGAAGGCTGCGTCCGGATATATCGCCCAGGACGATGCCGCCGGCGGCGGGACCGTAGCCGGCGGGCGATGCCCATCGGACAACGCCTTCATGGTTAGCGCAGGGGGCGCTCCGCCGGGTGCGGGCGGAGCGAACGGCGTGGCGTGCGGCGGCGCGTCCGATAGTATTGCAGACGCCCCGCGGAATTTCCCGGCCGGCGGCGTCATGCGCGACGGCGCGCCCGGCGCACGCAACGGACAACCAGATTCACGCGCGGTCAGGAGAATCAGGCTGGCGGCGATCGTCGCGGCGATCGTTCCGCTCATCGCTTCGTGCCTACGGCATAGCCAGATGTCCCCCGAGGCCGCTGTTGCGGTCCGGGCATCGCCGGAGGAATCCGCCGCCCTGACAGGGAGGGAGTACCTCATCCGGAAAGCCTGCTCCGGGACGAAGGGCGAGAGGATGGATGCCATTGCCGTAATGGCGGCGATCGGGGACCCCTCGTTCATCCCGGTTCTCGAGGACCGTCTCCGGAAGGAAGATGACCGTTTCATGCAGATCGCGATAATGGAGGACATGGCTGCGACCGGTGATCAGCGCGCCGTCAGGCCGATAAAACGGATCATGGC
>JAOACM010000511.1 GCA_026417845.1 Planctomycetota bacterium
ATCCCCATCTGCAGCTCCAAGGGGGAAGCGGAATCGGGGCAGAGAGGATGGCGGGTCCGGCGCCCGAGGGCTGGCGCGGCCGCCGGAGGCGGAACGGCCTCGAAGGAGAGGACCCGGTCAAGACAAGGAGTCGCTGGAAATGGCCAAGGAACAGTTCAAGAGGACGAAACCTCACGTCAACGTCGGGACGATCGGGCACATTGACCACGGCAAGACCACGCTGACGGCCGCCATAGCCTTGAACCTGGCCAAGAAGAACATGGCCAAGGCCAAAACCTACGCCGAGATAGCGAAGGGCGGCGCAGTCCGTGACGAGTCGAAGATATTGACCATTGCCGTGGCGCATGTGGAGTACGAATCCGAGAAGCGCCATTACGCTCACATAGACTGTCCCGGCCATGCCGACTACATAAAGAAGAGGATCACAGGAGCGGACCAGATGGATGGGGCGATACTGGTCGTCTCCGCTCCGGACGGCCCCATGCCGCAGACCAGGGAACACGTGCTGCTGGCGCGGCAGGTGCAGGTGCCCGCCATGGTCGTCTTTCTCAACAAGATAGACCTGGTTGACGATCCGGAGCTGCTCGATCTGGTCGAGATGGAGGTGCGCGAGCTTCTGACGAAATACAAGTTCCCCGGGGATACGATCCCGATCATCAGGGGCAATGCGCTCAAGGCGATGCAGAAGGCATCCGGCGACCCGAACGACCCGGACGTCAAGTGCGTCTTCGATCTGCTCAAGGCTCTCGACGAGCACATCCCGCAGCCGGTGCGCCCGATAGACAAGCCCTTCCAGATGCCGGTCGAGGACGTGTTCTCCATCAAGGGACGCGGCACTGTTGGAACCGGGCGCGTGGAGCAGGGAAAGGTCAAGGTCGGCGACCCGCTGGAGATCGTCGGACTCAACAAGGAGACGCTGAAGACAGTCTGCACGGGCGTGGAAATGTTCAACAAGGTGCTGGACGAAGGCATAGCAGGCGACAATATCGGCGTGCTGTTGCGCGGCATAGAGAAGGACCAGCTCCGCAGAGGCCAGGTGCTCGCCGCGCCGGGAACTATAACTCCGCATACGAAGTTCGAGGCCGAGGTGTACGTGTTGAACAAGGACGAAGGAGGACGCCATACTCCGTTTTTCGCCGGCTATCGCCCGCAGTTCTACTTCCGTACGACCGACGTGACCGGGGCCGTAAAGGAGCTTCGCACGGGGGATGGTAAACCTGCCGAGATGTGCATGCCCGGCGACAATATACGGATGGTCGTGGAGCTCGATGATCGCTCGCCGGTTGCCATGGAGGAGAAGCTGCGCTTCGCCATACGCGAAGGCGGCAAGACGGTCGGCGCCGGAGTCGTGACGAAGATATTGCAGTAGTCCGGCGCCGGGAAGGCGCCGACACCGGCGGGGGCGGGCTGTCCCGGAAGGGCGCGCGGGACCGGAGGGCGGGAGGAGTCGAAGTTCCGACCCGGCTTGCGGTTTGACCGGAGGGTATCTGACACATGCGGGAAAGCGTCATCATGGAATGTACCTCCTGCAAAAGCCGGAATTATATGACTGTGATGGAGACCAAAGGGGGGCGCAAGCTCGAGATGATGAAGTTCTGTAAAAAGGAGAGGAAGCACACCCTGCACAGGGCGAGGAAGAAATAGAAGATACGCGCGCCGGCGGATCGGATCCGGGCGGGAGCCGCGAGCCGCTATGCTCCGGGAAGACGGTCCGGTCATCAGCCGGAGTCTTCAGAGGGGCGTAGCTCAACTGGCAGAGCAGCTGATTCCAAATCAGCAGGTTGGGGGTTCGAGTCCCTCCGCCCCTGCTCTTTAAATGAGCCTGATCCCCCGAGCTAAACAGGGCGGAATGGAACAGGCGCGGCGACAGCGCCGGGTTTCAGGACGGCAGGAAGATGGCTGGCGGGAAGGCGGTTGCGGAGGAGGAGAAGGGGCTTTTGCACGCCTATAAGCCGCGCGAGGGGTATGCTACGCGGCTGGGCGGAATGGTAGTGCTGTCGGCCTTCGTCGCGTTCGCCTGCTACCGCTGGTACTACGGGTGGGGTGCCATTCTCGACCTTATCGGGCGTTTCTTCCGCCCGATCGGGCTGGGTTTCCTGGTTGACTGGGTGGACACCAGCCCATGGTATGGGGAGGCGATAGGGCTGGGAGGCGCCATCCTGATCGGAACGGTCGGCTTCCTGGTTTCCTACTATTACATATATGTGAAACCGCGGACGGCCGAGTTCCTGATAAAGACGGATGGCGAGCTGCGGAAGGTCACGTGGCCGAAGCATGAGCCATGGTTCAAGCCGGATACTGAGGTCTGGGGGGCGACTTACGTGGTGCTGATAGTGGTGCTCGGTCTGACGCTGTATATCTACGGCGTGGACTGGGTGTTGCAGGCGCTTGCCAGGGTAATGTTCTACGAGTGAGGGACGTTTCGACCGGGCGCGGGAGTCGGATATGCCTAAGGCGTGGTATGTATTGAGAGTCGCGTCGGAGCGGGAGGAGTTCATCCGGAACTCCATAGAGGCCAGGGCGAAGGCAAAGGGGCTGCAGGACGTCATATCGCGCGTTGTGGTGCCCAGCGAGCATGTGGCGGAGATCAGGGAGGGTAAACGGCGGGTATCGCAGCAGAAAATGTTCCCCGGGTATATATTGCTCGAGATCGAGACGAACAAGGATGGCAAAATAGACGAGAGGGCGTGGTACCTGATAACCCAGGAGGTGCAGGGGATACTCGGGTTCCTCGGCACCTCGCGCAACGAGCCTGAGCCGCTTCCGGAAGAGGAGGTGCGGCGGATACTGAAGGACATGGAGGACCGCAAGGAAAAGCCGCGGCCGAAGGTGGAATACGAGGTGGGCGACCGGGTGCGCATCAAAGAGGGGCCCTTCGAAAACTTCGACGGGGCCGTGGAGGCTGTGGATCCGGCCAAGGGTCAGTTGAGGGTTTCGGTATCCATCTTCGGCAGGGCTACATCGGTCGAGCTCGAGTACGGAAAGGTGGAAAAGATCTGACCGGCCGGCCGTCGCGCCGGGTGCGTCTTGCTGGCGAAGCGGGCGGCCCGCCGCGCCGGACCGGCGGGCCGGAGTCGGATCGCGGAGCGGAAAAGAAAGATGGCCAGGAAGCAGGTGATGGCGAAGATAAAGCTTCAGTGTCCCGG
>JAOACM010000512.1 GCA_026417845.1 Planctomycetota bacterium
GGCTCGGAGAGGACGGGTTGAAGCTGCTCAGCGAAGCCGGCAGGGCGCTGGGCATGCCGGTCGTGACCGAGGTCCGGACGCTCGCGCACGTTCCCGTCGCGGAAAAATATGCCGACATACTCCAGATCGGCGCGCGCAACATGCAGAATTTCGACCTGCTCCGCGAAGTCGGCCAGACCAGAAAGCCGGTGCTTCTTAAGCGGGGCATGGCAAATACCGCTATCGAACTGCTGATGGCCGCCGAATACGTACTGGCCGAAGGCAATCACGCCGTGATGCTCTGCGAACGGGGCGTGCGGACCTTCGAGACATCCACGCGCTTCACGCTTGACGTCTCGGCGATACCGGTCATCAGGCAGTCCTCGCACCTGCCGGTAATTGTGGACCCCAGCCACGCGGCGGGCAAGGCATCGCTCGTCCCGGCACTGGCCCGCGCCGGGATAGCCGCCGGGGCGGACGGAGTGATCGTGGAGGTGCACGCATCTCCGGAGAATGCGCTCTGCGATGGACCGCAGGCGCTAACGCCGGTCGAATTCGCAAGGCTCGCTGAGGAGCTCAGGGCCATACACGGGGTCCTGCGGGAGATGGCCGGAGCACAGCGGGGCCAGGGCCGCTCCGCCGCCGCGCGCCGCTAGGAAAACGGCGGCCGGATCGAGCCGCGGCGCGAAGGTGCCGGCCGCCCAAATCCGGCCGGACATTCGGCCGCCGGGTCCGACGCGTGGAGAGAGAGAGGGGGAGGGAAAGTCCGATGGCGAAGAGACGCCAGTTTATCGCCGGCAACTGGAAAATGAACAAGACGGTATCGGAGAGCCGCGAGCTCGCGGAGAAACTGCGGGCGATGCTTGATGGGTTCGACGCCGCCGACATCGCCGTCTGCCCGACGTTCGTCGCCCTCGCGGCCGTCGCCGATGCGCTCCGCGGATCGCGCATAGCGGTGGGCGCCCAGAACCTCTACTGGAAGGAGAGCGGGGCGTTCACTGGAGAGATATCCGGCCCCATGCTCGTTGCCGTCGGGTGCAGATACGCGATAGTGGGGCACTCCGAGAGGAGGCAGTATTTCGGCGAGACCGACGAGACGGTCGGCAGGCGCGCCGCGGCCGCCCTCGCCTGCGGCCTCCATCCCATCGTCTGCCTCGGCGAAACGCTCGACGAACGCAGGAAGGGCGCCACCTTCGATGTTGTGCGGAGGCAGATGCAGGGGGCGTTTTCCGGCATAGGGCCCGAGGCGATCGGCCGCGTCACGATAGCCTACGAGCCGGTGTGGGCGATAGGGACTGGAGTGAACGCGACTCCGGAACAGGCGCAGGAGGTCCACGGCTTCCTCCGGGGTCTGCTGACGGAGAAATACGGCGCCGCGGCGGCGGAGGCTCTCAGGATTCAGTATGGAGGTTCTGTGAAACCGGAAAACGCACGCGACCTGTTGTCCCAGCCCGATATAGACGGGGCGCTCGTCGGCGGGGCCAGCCTGAAGGCGGAGGATTTCGCGGCTATCGTCCGTTCCTGCCGCCTTTAAAGCCTATCCAGCCCCCGGACGGACCGGGCTGGACGCTGCTGCGGAAGCCCCGGGTGCCGCAGAAGTTTTTTGATAGGCTCTTAGAACCTATCCAGAAACTCCTCGCCGGGCGGTGGGAAAGGCTGAGCGCATAAGCTTCGCGACGCCGGACAGGCTCTCAGAGCATATCCGGAAAACTTCCGGACGGATCGGGCAGGGCGCCGCGGAAACCTTGAGCGCCGGGGGGACAGGCGCTTAAAGCCTCCCCGGAAATCTCCGGATCGGATTGTGGCATATCAGACGGCGTGCTTGATGGGTCGGAGGAAATCCCGGCGGTCGTACGGGTCAGGGTATCCCAGGGCGAGGATTGGCGCGTAACTCAGCGGGGGCACCGGTTGCCTCGCAGGGGCATGCGACCGCGCGGGATCCCGCAGTGGCGGCTGATCTCCATACGGGCGCGGCAGACGCCCGACATGGAAGTCGGGCGCTGCCATATGCCGGCGCAGGGGTACCACAATAAGGTCGCGCACGCACTCACGCGCCGGATACCATTTGGCATAGCGCAAAGGAGGAACGCAAAGTATACAGTTAAGAGCCTGTCGAGAAACCTCCGGACGGGAGCAGAGGCAGCCTCGATCCCAAAAGCTCAGCGTCGGGGTTTTGGGACAGGTTCCAGGCGCCGGCGGTGCGCGACTGCCCATTCCGGATTCGGGAGGGCTGCCCACCGCCGGGCCGGCGGGGCCTGGGCGGTGCGCTTCGCCTTGCGAAAAGGCCTCGCGGGAAGGGCGGGGGGGTGCGAGTTTCCGCGCGACAATGCCAGCAGGGCTGCTCCTTTTCGAAACGTCCGGCGGGCGGAGCACCGGAGGCGCGGCGCGGGTTCGGAGGGCGTCATGGAAATCATTCTGGCGATCATCAAGGTCGTTTTCTTCGTCGCGGCCATCCTGATGATTTTCCTCGTTCTGCTCCAGGAAGGGAAGGGAGGCGGCCTGGCGGCTCTTGGTGGAACCAGGGCGGCCGGAGTGGAGGGCGTTACCAACCCGATCCGCAGGGCGACGGTCTACATGGCCGTGATCTTCTTTGTGATGGCGATCGTCATTGGAAGGCTCGCCAAGCCGCCGAAACCTGTCGGCATATTGCCCCCGTCCGCCGTATCGGGCAGCGCGACCGGACCTGTCGCCAAGGGGGAGGCGCCGCCGAAGGGGGCGGGTGAGGCGCGGCCCGAAGGAAAGGCCGCTCCGGCGCCGGGGGGCGCCGGTTCAGCGGAAAAATCTCCGGAGGCGCCCGCAGCGAAGGGAGGAGATGCGCCGGCAAAGGGCGGCGTGGGAGCGTCGGAGAAGGCCGCGCCTGAGTCCCGGAATGCTCAGGAACCGCAGGGCGGGCCGGCCGCGGGCGGCGGAACTCCCGCCGCGGCGAAAGACGGCGGAACGACGGGCGAACCGGCGCCCGGAGGAACCGGATCCGGCGGCGGGAAACCAGTGCCTTGAGGCGGCGCCCGGCCGGAAGGCCGACCTGTCCTGCGCCGGCCGGATCGGCCGTGTCCGTGCAAAGCGGGCGGAGGCGCGGGAACCGGGCGGACCGGCCCGGCGCGTAGGCTGGCGCCGGAGGCCATCGGCAGGCCATCGGGCAGGAACGGCAGATCGGCGG
>JAOACM010000513.1 GCA_026417845.1 Planctomycetota bacterium
TGCATGGGGGGCGGATAGCGTTTTTGAGCAAGGACAAGCTGAGGCTGGCCGCGGGAAAGGCAGGGTAGTGTACCGAGTAAGGACCGGATGCGTCGCATAATCCCGGAGAGCGCAGAGGGCGATTCTGTACCGGGGGCCGCGCACCACCTTTGAGGACGAGCGTACCGCTTGGGGAAAGGACGATGCGAGAGATGATCTTTCATCCGCGCGACATTCAGGCGGGCGATTCGCGGCTTTACCGTGTCGGGGCGGCGCCGGTGGCGTTGCTGGCGATATTCTGGCTCTTTGCGGGACCGCTCGGAACCCGCGCCGAGGACAAACCCGCGCCGCCCGCTCCGCCGAAGCCGCCCGCTGAAGACCGGCAAAAGGATCCCTTCTCCGACCCTTATGCACAGCCGCCTGATTTCATAGGGCCGGCGGTGGGGATCATGAGCGGCGGATACGGCCAGGACCGCGACGCTCTCTCGAAGGCGATGGAGCTTTCGTTCGAGCCCGCGTTCTACACGCTGAACGATCTTTGCGGGTATTCGAAGCCCGAACCGCGCTCCGCGGCGCTGGTGACGAAGGCCCTGGAGAAGGAGAAGCAGGGGGAATACCGGGAGGCGCTGGAGATATACCAGAAGGTGATCAACGAGTTTCCTGAGGATCTGCACCGGGTATCGAAGTATGGGATATTCGTGCCCGTGTCGCAGTATTGCCAGAGGCGGATATTGAGGTTTCCGGCGAAGGATCTTCAGTTTTACCGGGAGAAGCACGACGCGAGGGCGAAGGAGGCATACGAGCAGGCTGTGGCGAAGCATTCGCTGGAGGGGCTGGCGGAGATACGCGATCGCATGATGGCGACCTCGTATGGCGGGCGGGCGATGGTGGCGCTTGGGGACGCGGCGCTGGACCGTGGGCATTACCTGGAGGCGCTGGAGTACTACGAGACGGTGAGGGACTTTTTCCCGGACAGGGAGCTTCACACGGTGGAGCTTGGGCTGAAGATCGAGTATTGCCGGAGGATGCTGCGGCAGGGGGGAGGGGCTGGCAGGAAGGAAGGGGGCGGAGGCGTATTGAGCGTGGATGAACGGGGTCGGCTGGAGCGGCTGGTGGCGGAGGCGAGGCCTGAGGAGGCGGCGTATCATTCGCAGCTTGCCAGCGCGCCGAACGTGAGTGCGGACGATTACACGCTGATGCCGCCGACCGACGACCCGCTGGGGCTCAAACCGCCCGTATGGGAGGACACGCTGCCGAATTCGCAGAACGATTTCTACATATACTCCCACCCCGTCATAACGAAGAACAGCGTCATATACCGCTACAAAAACGTCGTTTATTGCCGGTCGCTGCTGACGGGGGAGCTTCGCTGGAAGAACGACATGGGTGGCCGCGTGGTCTGGCAGAACTGGATGACCAGGCAGTTCCATCAGGAAGACGTCCTTGTTCAGGACGGCCTTGTGTTTACGCCGATCTATAAGCGGGGGCCGACGCTGGTGGCGCTGGACGAGGTCACCGGCCAGATCAGGTGGGCCGTCGGCCCGATGGCGGCCTCGACGCCGGAAGAGGCGAAGATGCGGTTCGAGTGCGCGCCGGCGGGCGGGCCGGGGGCGGTGTACGCGGGGTACATCCTGGACGACATCGAGGGGGAGACGCACGTAGACAGCGAGTACGGGGTGATAGCGCTGGAGAGCAAGACGGGGCGGATATTGTGGCGGAGGCCGATATGCCGTTATCGGCCTGGACTTTTCTCGGCCGGTATGGCGGCGCGGTACCGGAACCGTATAAGGAGCTTCGTCTCGCCGCCGCTCTACCACGAGGGCACGGTTTATTACTGCACGAACATGGGGGCCGTGGCGGCGATAGATGCGCTTTCCGGCCGCGTCAGGTGGGCGATGAGATATCCGTATTATGCCTTCATTACGGATATACATGACTTCACGCGGCAGTTCGGAGAAGGCGGCGGACCGGTCGGTTTCACGAAGTATCTCGTCTACGCTCCGCACCCGATGATCTGGTACGCCCAGCGGCCGCTGCTGATAGGCGAGAAGCTGTACGTGCTGCCGATAGATTCCCCCTTCATGTTCTGCATAAACCGCCGCGACGGGAAGGTGCTGTGGACGCAGGGCAAAGGTGCCGGGGGGAGGCCGATCCCGCCCCACAACCATCCGGTGAGACCGGGCACTGGCGGCCCCGCGCACCTGCTGGGAACGCTCAAGACAGGCGAGCTGGTCGTTACATACAGCAGCAGATGGCACCCGGGCCCCGTCCATCTTCTTGATCCCAACACGGGCAAGGTCGTGTGGGAATCCGACGACGTGGCGATCAGGGATACCCAACCCACCCTCAAATACAGCTACGGCGACTGCAATATCAGGACTTTCTGCCTCGGTTCCGACCGCTGGACCTGGCAGAATTCCGCCAGGCCCTTCATTACTTCGGACGATAAGCTCTACATAACGAGCTGCACTTACTGGGGTTATCCCATCTTCGGATGGTCGAGCCATCTGACGGAGCTCAGCCTCCCGGAGAAGAAAATACTTCAGAGGCGGCGGTTCCTCAGCGGAGAGCTGCTCGCGACGTGTTCTACCACCATCCACGAGGACGCTCCAAAGCGGCTCAAACTGATGGAAGAACTCCCCCACAAGGATGAAAGGATCAAGCAGGAAATCAGGATGCTCGAGGAAATGACGAAGGACACCGATCCCGAGAACGAGCACGGTCCTTTCCTTCCGTTTTCGCGGGTGACGGCGGAGCGTTACGGGACGAGGTTCGAGCTGCGCATAAGTCCCCGGGCGATAGGGATGGTGTACGACCGGGAGGCGGTGAAGAGGGCGCTGGCCGGGAGGGAAGACCCCGAGGGGCTGTTCGGGCGCGCGGAGCTGGCGTTGGGGGAGAGCCGGCTTGAGGAGGCGGCCAGGCTGTTCGAGAAGTGCCTTGCGCGCGCCTCTGCGCAGGACCTGGACTTCCGGGCGGCGATCAACCAGCAGCTGTACCAGGTGCACAAGCGGCTGGCGCAGGCTGGCGTGAGGGCCGGGGATATCGAGCGGGAGATGGTGAACTGTGTGGGGACTGTCTCTTATACACATCT
>JAOACM010000514.1 GCA_026417845.1 Planctomycetota bacterium
ATGATGCAGACGGCGATGGGGATCGTGGCCGCCGGCGTGGCGGCCGGGGCTGTGACGCTTGGCGTGGCGCTCTTCGCGCCGGGAGACCGTATGGAGGATCGCGCCGCTCCATCCCCATCGCCGCCGACGGCGGCAGGGCCCGTCGGAGCGGAAACACCTCCGGCCGAGGTAGCAAAGGAGGAAAAGAAGGAGACCTGCGACCTGGACAACCTGCCCGCGATCATATTCGACGAGAGCGTCGGGGACTGGGTGGTGGACCGCTTCGCCGGCAACAGCGCGGCCGGGCGGCGGACCTACGGCGGGCCGTCCCTGGAGGTCGGCGGGCTTCAGCGGGCCAATTGGGCCGTAGGAACGCCGGACGGCGCGACGTATTTGCTCTACGGGCTTCAGACTCGAAAGGTCAAGAGCCTCGCCAGGGTAGCTCCGGACGGACATCTGAGCCTCTTCATGGCCCCGGACGGCATCATCTCCGGGCCGCTCGCCGAGTGTCAGGCGGGTTTTCCGGTCTGGAACCCGGCGGACAAATGCCTGTACCTCACCGGGCCGAACTGCCTGCGCAAGATCACTGCCAATGCCGACGGGACTCATACGGTGAGCGTCGTAGCCGGCCAGCCTAATGTATCGGGCACTGCCGACGGCCCCGCGTTCCAGGCTACCCTCCTCGACGCCCAGCCCTACGGGGTGGTCTGCGATTCCAAGGGGACGTTCTACTGGCTCGCGGCCGCCGACATGGCGCGATGCCTCCGGAGGATCCGGGATGGAACCGTTTCGACCATTCCTCTCAGGTACGCGGACGAACAGGAAGGGAAGGTGCTCGGATTCAGCTACGACACGGGGGTCTTGAGCCTCGGAGAAAACGACGATACGCTTTACGTGAACTACTACTGTTCTAGCAAAAGTTCCGGCGTCTACAGGTGCGACCTGAGGACCGGCGTTCTTACTCGAGTCCACGGTTTCAGCCCCAGGACCTGGAAGGACCCGCGCCTCACGGAGCTGGCGAGGGCGCGAATGAAGCTTCCCGGCGCGCGTTCCGGCGAGCTCGACGGCCCGGCCCTGACGCACGCCTCCAGCGCGACTTACAAGGGGTTGTATGATCCATTCTACGACGCCCTCTGGGTCTTCGGGGCCGATCATGTCCGGGTGAGGTGGCTGAAGCCCCCGAACGGGAACGGCTGGGTCAGGACGGTTCTGGGCGCCCGCCGGCCGGGGACTCCGCCTCCGACCGACGGATTCCTGAAGCGCGCGAACTCGACCAACGTGCCCGGCGAGCACTGGCCCGTATGCGTCAATGTGGCCAACGCGGGGCTCGGTCCCAACGGAAGCGTGTTCCTCGTGGACTCGGGGGACCATTCCGGCTTCTGGAGGGCCTGTGACGCGAAGAAGGCCGGCGCCAGGCCTCCGGCCGCGGGCGCTCAGGAGCAGGCTCCGGCTCCGACTTCCCCGAAAGGCTCCCGGATATACGCAGCCCGCGCCGGAACGGACGGCAAGCTGATCGCGAAAGGATATGAGATCGCCCCCTCGAAGGCAGGCGCGCAGGAGTATGCCCGGGTGGCCTTCTTCGGCGGAGTGTTCCTCGTGGTCTGGCAGGACATGCGCAATGGAAGAGACTGCGACGTGCTCGGCGCGCGGGTCTCGGCCGACGGCAAGGTCCTCGACGCCGAGCCTCTCGCCATCGCCGCCGGCCCCCGCACGCAGGCCCTGCCCGACGTGGACGCGGATAACCAGGGGTTCGTTGTGGTATGGCAGGGGTTTTCCGGAAACGACATGTTTCCGAAGGTATCCGCGCGGAGGGTCAATGCGGACGGCGCGATGGGCGGGATCGTCACGCTGAATCTGGATACGCGCGAGGCCGCGCACGCCTCGATGCCCCGCATCGCCTGGAACGGCACGGAATATCTGATCGTCTACTCCGGGCTCGGGAATGGGGGAGGGTCGGTTGCATCGGGCACCGTCAGTTGGGCGCGGCTGAACACCCGGCTCCAGGTGCAGGGCTCGCCCAGGTTTTACTGTTGGGCATCGTCGGTCCTCGCCGTGGCTCCCGCGGCCGACCCGGCGAAGGGATGGAACGCGATCCATCACACGTGCGAGCCCGATCCGTGGTTCCACTCACAGGCGTACGTACGCAACATCGCGATCTCTCCGCAGGGCGAACCGGCCGCGACCCCGCCTCCGGGGAGGGGGGACAGACCCGCGTCGTTCATTCCGGCCAACTGGGCCGACGCGATGACCGTGAAGGGGATCAACGACGGCACCGCCCCGCACGGCGAAATGGCGATCGCCAGGGATGCAACATACACCGTGATGGCCTGGCAGCGGTATCATAGGAACGGGATTCGCATGGAGAATCCCGACATCCGCGTAACCCGGCTCGACGGGTGGAACATCGTTGATACTCCCGGAGTCGGCGTGCCGGCGGCCGAAAGCGCGGCGGACGAATTGCATCCGGCCCTCGCCGGAAACGGAGCGGGGATCATGCTGCTGCTTTACGAGAAGCGCGCCGCCGGCCGCGCCGCCATTGCGGCGCGCCTGCTGACGATCGGCGACTCGATCAAGGTGGGAGACGAAGTGATCGTGGGGCCGGACGACGGACCGGGGGGAGGCCGCCGGGCATTTCCCGCGGTGGCCTATGGGTCGGGAGATCCGAAGGGTTTCCTTGTCGTCTGGCAGGAGGGCTGGCACGGGGAGCATTGACGCGGGGCGATGATCTCAACCCTGCCCTGGTCGGGACGGGTCGGGCAAGTTCCTCTGCGTCTGCGAGAGGGTCGAGGACGGCAAGAGCAGGATCGCGGCGCGCGTGCTGCAGGTCCGGTAGGCCGCAGTCTCGTGTTTCGCGGTTCAACGCGGTTGCTGCTGATGGGGCGGCGCGCGATAGGAGGTCCGAGCAAGGTGCTTCGTTTGGCTCTCCGTGCCACGTTTGCGGTCGGGGCGGCATGGCTGTCCGTTTGCCGCAGGCTCTTCCTGACGACTGGCCGATGTACCGATACGATGCTGGGCGCACGGCGGTTACGCCTCATGCCCTACCGGGGGAAATGAACCTTCAGCGGATGCGCCGCATGCCGTTACTCAGGCCCATCTTCGACACCCGACTTTTGCAAGTCCTTGATTTGTAATGGCTTGTGAAG
>JAOACM010000051.1 GCA_026417845.1 Planctomycetota bacterium
CCTCGTCGGTCTACGGCTACGGTGACGGCAACGGCCGAATAACCCAGCTCTGCGTGGAGGGCGCCCTGCGCGGGGAGCCGGTGGTCCTGCACGACGGCGGAAACGCGATGCTTGATTTCACCCATGTCTCCGATGCGGCCGACGGGTTCGCCCTCGCGGCGCTCCGGCCGGAGGCCGACGGCAACATATTCAACCTGACGCGCGGCAGGGCAAGGAGCGTGGCCGAGTTTGCGGAGGCGGTACGGAAGCTGTGCCCGGGGATGCGCGTGACAGCCGGGGGAAAGCCTGACACCTCGCGGCCGAAGCGGGGGGCGCTTTCCGTAGCCAGAGCGCGCCGCACGCTCGGCTACGATCCGAAAATTGACATCGAAGAGGGCGTGGCGCTCTACGTGAAGGAGGCGATGGGGGATCCGGATCTGCAGGCAGGATGGCCGTCAGGCGCCGGGTAAGTAGAACGCGGGATAACTTGCCGGGGGGGGACCTGTCCAGAGACATCCAAATGGGCCGGGTGGGACGCTGCGGAAGTCTTGGGCGTCGCGGGAGGGAGTTTCCGGATACAGGGTCGTATCGGGCCGAAGAAAGGCAACCGGCGGGGAAATCGCGTCCAGCTGGGGAAGCCGGATCGGGAATACAGGCTTGTGGAAGCAGGACAGACACGTCATATGAAGCACGAGAATGCGGAAAGGCCAAGCGATTCGAAATCCGTGGAGCGGGTGATACCTTTGTGCCTTCCAGATACCGGGGAGGAGGAGGTCAGAGCTGTTGCTGAGGTGTTGCAGTCCGGGCAGCTTTCCGACGGACCGGCCAACCGCGAGTTCGAAGAACTTTTCGCGCGCTATGCGGGCGTAAGATATGCGGTTTCTCTGAACAGCTGCGCCTCAGCGCTGCAGCTGGCGCTGATGGCATCCGGCATCCGCGGCGAGGTCGTGTTGCCGAGCTTTACCTTCGCGGCGACAGCAAACGCTGTTGTGGCGGCAGGGGCGAGGCCCGTCTTCGCCGATATTGAGCGATCCACGTGCTGTCTGTCTCCTGAGGCTGTCGAGGCCGCCGTCGGACCGCGCACCGAGGCCGTCATCGTGGTCCACTATGCCGGCCAGATGGCAGACATGGACCCGATACGCGCCGTGTGTTCGCGCAAGGGGCTGCTGCTGATAGAAGACTCCGCGCAAACCCTGGGCGGAACCTACAAAGGGCTCCATCCGGGCAGATTCGGGATCGGATGTTTTTCCTTCTATCCCACAAAGAACATCACCACAGGCGAAGGCGGCATGCTCACAACTGACGATGAATCGCTGGCCGGCAGAGTAAGGACCCTGGCATCTCACGGGATACCGCGCCTGCGCCGGGGAGGAAAGACAGGCGCGATGCCGGACAGCGGGGATCGGCCGCCGTGGTGGCGCGAGGCTGTAGAGGCCGGGTTCAACTTCCGCATGAGCGCCATACATGCCGCCATAGGCATCGTCCAGCTGCGCAAGCTTGACGCTATGAACGCCGCCCGGCGCCGCATCGCGGAATTCTATTCGGCTTCGCTCCCGCCGGAAGTTTTCGAGCTCCCGGTAGAGGCCCCGGGTCGCAGACACGTCTTTCAGATGTATACAGTAAAGGTCAGAGGAATATCGCGGAATACGTTCGTTGCGGAAATGCGCCGCCGGAATATAGGCGCCAGCGTTCATTACGACCCTCCAGTCCACAGGCAGCCGTATTACGCCGAGGCTATCCGTTCCGGCCGCGCCGCGATATCAGGATCCCTCATAACCACCGACCAGGTGGCAGCGAGCATCGTGTCACTTCCCATATATCCTGGCATGACCATGGAACAGGCCGGGCGGGTCATCCGGACCGCTATCGAGTGCGCCCAAAAACCGCATGGATAGGAACGGCGAAGCGCCTATCCGAAATCCATCTTCGTGCGCCAAGGGGGTCTCTCCGCGGCATCCAGCCCAATAATCTCATCGAAGGCGAACAGGCTTAAGAGCCTGCCAGAAAACTCCCCACGCAACTATGCCCGGCGTTCCCACTATCCGACAGGAAGTTCTCGATAGGCACTAAGCGCCCGCATCCTCCAGCACGGCCCCCGCCGCCGGGGCGCGGGGGCGGATGCCTCCCCCGCCCCGCGAACGTCCGATAATATATGTTATGTATTGTTGTTCGGAGAAGGGGAGGGCTTTCAGGGGGGGCACCTTTTGAGCGGGTCGCACGCCGCTCTGCGACCGTCCTCGTATCCTCCTCTTCTGCACCGGCTCGGGTGGGCAAAAACGCGTCGCCGGAGCCGCGATATCGGGAAACTAGCTGGAGATATGTCTGAAAACAGCCCAGCGCCATCCGGAGAGACGGAGCGGACGCCGGAGGAAGTTTTCGGCAATCAGGCAGGCGGCGGCCAAGCCAAGGAACAGCCAGGTTATGTCGGTTCGCCTCTTTATGGCGGATTCCTCAGCCACGTATTCTGTGGGGACCTGGGCGGCCGGCGCGGAACATCTGACATCCGATGCGCGTTCATCAAGCACGGATACAGCCACAGGCCCAAGGTCGGTTTCGTGGACGCCCGGTCGGTCGAACATGTATACGCCCGTTTTCCCTGTGCCGCCCGATATGCGGATCGGGGTTCCAGTTCGATATGTCTGGAAGCCGGCTTTCCCTCTGAACGACCGCGCCTCCTCGACGAACCGCGCTACAAGTATCGGCCAGCTCGGCCGTTCGGCCCATCTGCTGGCCGCCGGATCGAAGAATATGGCCAGTCTCGGCGATTCGCCGCAGGAATATCTGCCTATCAGCGCCCCCCCGCCACGATCTTCCCCGATCGCCAGCAGGATCTTCGCGGCGCCTATGGTATAAACTCTGCGCGGATCCCGGACAAAGATCGCCCCAAGTTCCGCCAGCCCCCGCGTCAGCGGATCTACCTCCGCGGGCACCGGTGTCAGCCATCCGCGCTCCACATCGGATCTGACATCAAATGGACCGAACCCCGTCGGCGGATCCACAATGAGTTCCGGTCTGGGCCATTCGCGCCTTGGCGCGCAGCCCACGAATACGAGCAGGTCGGCAGGCGTATCCTGAGACAGCCTGGTTTCCCCATCGGTTCCGGCATTTTCGCGCAGAATTCCCGGCAGGATGTCGAGTATCCGTTCCACGGCGGCGTTACCACGACCGATGGTAAGCACCCGCAGCGGCTCATCCAGCCTCTTCTGTGCGCAGGCGATGTCATCTTCCGGGATGGCATCCGGCCCGCCATCCGGCTTTATCCGGCCGGCCAGCAGAGTCACTCCCCTGGCATCCACCGTCAGAACAACCCCTCCCCGCCCGCCCGGGCCGATCTGCCATCGCGCGCGCGCCGGAGGATCGAACTGCGCGAGGGCCTCCGCCAGGCTTCCACCGTGGCCGCCGCCAGATCTGGCTCCCAACAGCTCCGCCTCTCCCGTCTCCTCCTTCTTCGAGAAGTTCCGGATGCCCAGCCACACCTCGTGCCGGCCGTCCGGCAGTTCCTTCGGGACGATGGAGATGACCGCCACGTTGCGCGCCTCGCCGTCTCCTGTACTGATGAACCGTCCCGGGAACGGCCGGACTTCTGGCACCGGATCCCTCGGCCCGATCCACAGCACTCCGCCCCCCCGGCGGCGGCAGGCATCGAGCGCCATGTCGAGCGCGGCCCGGTCGCTCGAAGCGCAGAAGGCCGCCCTGATCCCCTTCAACGCGGCCGCGCATCCTGTCGGGCTCAAAGCCTCCCCGCTCACAAGATCGGCGGCCGGCGCCGTGACTATCAGCGACACGGCGTCGGACCCGCTCATGCCCGATATGACTGCCGCGGCCTCGCCCAATGCGCGCTCCAGTCGCGTCCGTCCGTCCGCACCGGCCGCCCGCGAAGGCAGTCCGTTGTCCACCACAAGCGCGATGTGCCTGGACGGCAGCGCCGTGTCGCCGATTACCGGTATGGATGCGGCGACCGACGCCGCGCCGGCTCCAGCCAGGAGCAGGAGGAGCGATATGTCCACCGGTGGCCTGCGGGACTGAGGAGGAACCTGAAGGCGCGCCATGCGCATCCATACGAGTATGCTCGGTGCCACCACTACGCGGCGCCTGCGCTCCAGCAGACGCAGCAGGATTATCGCCAGAACGGAGAGTGCCAGGTACAGCGCGTAGGGATGTGTCGCTGCCACCGTCATGTCCGTAACCTGCCGCTGGGGTCCGGGTCCGCCAAGCTCCTGGCGGGACGGGAAGGCCCCGTACCGGGTGCGCGCCGGCAGACGGTTCCGCCGGCCGCTGGACGCCGATCCGCGGGCCTTCCGGACCCGGGGCCGTCAGCCGCCACGGGCCGGGACAGGCAACCTGCGGCCGCCACACGCGCAAAAACCGCCGCCCCCGAAACGCCCGCTGCCGCCCCCGGAGCCGCACAGGCCATCCGACGGCAACACTTACCCGCGTTCAAACCGCCCCGCCAATGGAAAGTTCGATGCCTGGCCGTACCCGTGCAGGCTGATCCTGAACGCGAATGGAGACTGCCGCCTCTTGTACTCGGCCGCGTCAATCTCCCGCGCCACACGCTCGACCAGGTCCCTTTCGATCCCGGATGCCGCGATCTCCCAAGGCGACCTCCCCTCCTCCAGATAGGCGTTCAATATGCGATCGAGCACGGGATATTCAGGCAGGCTGTCGGAATCCTTCTGTCCGGGGCGAAGCTCAGCAGATGGCGGCCTGGTCAGGATGTAGCCGGGTATGACTTCCCTTCCTGAACGGGCGTTGAAGTGCCTAGCGAGCCGATAGACCTGCTCCTTCAGCAGATCGCCTATCACGGCCACCGCGCCGCAGCTGTCGCCGTAAAGGGTACAGTAGCCCATCGCGCCCTCGGACTTGTTGCCGGTATTGAGGAGCGCCAAGCCATATTTGTTGGCCAGCGCCATCAGTAAGAGGGCGCGCAGCCTGGCCTGCAAATTCTGTTCCGTGATGTCCCCGAGTGGAGCTTCCCCAGCGGACTGAAAGAGCTCCTTCACCAGATCGAACATGCCGGTTATCGGCAACGTGAGGATGCGTATGCCGAGGGCAGCGGCCAGCGCCCGAGCGTCCCTGAGCGATTCCGGGCTTGTGTAGGGTCCGGGAAGCGCCACGCCGAGGACTCTGCCGGGGCCGAGTGCCGAGACGGCGATGCAGGCAACCAGCGCCGAATCCACGCCGCCCGACAGCCCCAGCACCGCTCCCTTCAGTCCCGTCCTGCCGATATAATCGCGCAGACCCAGGACCAGCGCCTCAAATATTTCTTCCTCTTCGCACTCCAGTCCGGGGGCCATCGGGCCTGAACACGCACCACCGGGGCCAATCTCCACAATCAGCATGTCTTCCGAAAACGCCCTGGCGGATGCGGCGAGTCTGCCCGACGCGTCGAATGCTGCCGAACGCCCGTCGAATATCGTCCCGCCGTTGCCGCCGACCTGATTCACCCATATGACGGGCATACCGGCTCCGGCAGCCGCACCGGCGAGAGCCGATTCCCTCACCGCAGCCCGGCCGACGGCGAATCGCGTGGAAAACATGAGGATCGCCGCATCGGCGTCCCCGGGACGGCATTCGAGCCCCATCGCGATGACCGCCCGCCCGCAGCCAGCGGTTACCGGAGCGGACGGTGCGCCGGCCCTCGCCACGACCTCGGGATCCCCGCCCTCCGGGCGGATCAGCACCGCCCTGCCGCCGGGATATATCGAATCGCCCTCAGCCCCCGGCGGTTCGACCGGCAGCAAGCCGCCCCCGCCGCAAGGGCCTTCCGCGGCGACCGTCCCGACGACGACAGGAATGCGGCAACCGTCGGAGCGCAGCCTGTCACGCAGGGCCGCCATCGCGGAGGCGGCTGCCGCCCGGAACTCGCGCCGCGCCACCAGGCCGCCCAGCGGGTAGCCCGTCAGCGCCATGGCGCAGGTAACCATGATGTCGGCCCCGGCACGGGATGCCTCTCCCGCCGCCTGCACGATCCGCTCGATGTTGCCGCGGAAATCTCCCGCTGTCGGATTTATCTGAGCCGCTGCTACCCTGAACGGCATATCAGCTTCGTCTCTCCGCCATCCATTCCGATGCCATGAGGCACAACGCGTGGGCCGTCTCGAACCTGACTCCGCGATCCGCAAGCTCGACCAGCGTGCGATGCTCCTCCTCCGCGCTCCGTCCCCTGACGGCATCCCTGGCGAGGAAGATTTCGCCGAAGCCCAGCGTCAGGCAGCGGTCCGCGAAGGCCCGCACGGCCCCCTCCGTCGCGACGCCGTATATGACGATCCTGCGCGGCTCAAGCTCGCGCAACAGAGTCTCAGTGGCGGGATTGCCGAACGGATCGTCTACGGCCTTTTCCAGGACAATCTGGCCGCCCTGTGAACGCAACTCCTTCATGTTTACCCATGGCCGCCTCCTCCCGGATGCCGGCACCAGAAAGGCGCTCCGCAGCCACGTCTCGGGTATCTTTTCCTGCCCCTTCGTGCCGATCACGCAGTGCGGAGGCGCGGAGCTGAACTGCGGATCGTCCTTCGGATGAGCGTCCCATGAGGCGAGAATGGGGATGGCGAAGCTGCGGGCAGTTTCGGCAAGTTCCCGCAGGCGGCTGCGTATGACCGCAGCGTCGGGCACCGGGTATGCCCCGCGCGGCTCAATGAAGTCGCGCTGCGTGTCCGCGTCGAAAAAAATGACGGGAAACACTCCGAAGTCTCCCCTCCCCCGGTCACGCGGTACGCCGAATGGAGAACGTCCGCGCGGGGATGCCTGAAACCTGTCCGGAAACTTCCAGAACGGGTGGACAGGTCGCTCCGGAACCCTGAGCGCCCGGGAGGTTCCGGCCCTTATCGAGCGGGAGCAGCGCTCCGGCGGCCCCACATGCCTGCGCCGCGGCCAAGCCGGTTCTGATATCTGTCGCGACAGCTCGCGCCCGGCCCCCGTCGCCGGCCCCGCTCTTCGCGGGAAGCGGCGCGGCGGAGAGCTGCCTCCAACCCGCCAGCCGGGCCCCCGATGCACTTCGCCGGGGCCGATACAACTCCACCCGCGCAAATCTTGCCTCCGGCCCGGCCGATGCCTGTCGCGTTCCCTCCCCCGACGGGAGTTACGGGGCGGCGTTCTCGACGAGTATGTCCCGGTCAACGTAATGGCGCAGGAATTCCTCGACTCCCCGCTTCAGCGTCATGGCGGCATGGGGGCAGCCGCAGCAGGCGCCGCGGAGCCTCACAGTCACCGTCTTGCCGGATATCCCGACTATCTCTATGTCGCCGCCGTCCGCAACCAGCATGGGCCGGACGCGGGTGGCGATGGCATCCCGTACCTTATCCTCGAACGAACGATCCCCACTCCCCTCCCCTGCCCCGCCGCATCCGCGCGCGCCTTCCCCCGCCCTGTCGGTCATCGAAGCCTCCCCTGCGCACCATATCCATTCGCCGCTCTCCGGACCCTCCGGAACGCTGGCGCCGGACCCGGCACGCGAAACAAGAGCCTCAGTCGCCCAGTTCGTCGCGATTCGAAACCAGCCTGTCCACCAGCTTGTACTTGAGCGCCTCGCCGGCGTCGAGCCAGAAATCTCTTGTCGCATCCGCGATTATCTTTTCTGGAGGGACTCCAATCTCGCTGCCTATTATCTGGGCGGCACGTTCCCTGAGTTTCAGCATCTCCCTGGCGGTTATCTCCACGTCTGAGGCCTGGCCGAAGGCCGACGTCGAGGGTTGATGCATGAGGAACCTCGCGTTCGGCGTCGCGAGGCGCATCCCGCGCCGGGCCCCGACATAGATGATCACCGCCGCGCTTGCGCAAAGTCCGCTCGCCACGCAACGGACGGGCGGACGCACGAATTTAAGCATGTCGTACAGGGCCAGTCCGCAGTCCGCGCTTCCCCCGGGTGAATTGATGAATACAGTGATCGGTTTGGAACGGTCCGTCTGATCCAGAACCAGCAACCGCGCCATGACGTTCCGCGTCAGCCGGTCATCTATAGGCTGCGATATCAGTATCGTCCTGCTTTCGAGGAGTTTCGAGTCCAGCCCGTGTCTCTCTCTGACTTCTTCAAGATCCTCGATGCTCTTTTCTTCCATTTGCATCTCCCTTTCCCCCTTCCTCCCTTCGACCGCTCCTTGCTCCCGGTTCCCCCGTTCGCGGCATGAAGCGAGCCACCGCGTTCCGCCCCGCCCCGTCGCATCGGGCCCCGATTCCGAAGGGACGGAGGACATGGCGCCTTCAAGCGCCCGGCCACGCGGATTCTACTGGGCGGGCGTCAACCGGCAAGCCCGTTGACGGCGAATCAGGGACCGGATGGGCGTAATTGTTTGCCGTGTATCCGTATGTGGGGTCGCAGCGGGCAGAGCGGGCCTGTTTGCAGTAACGCCACTGTTGCGGCGTCCGGGCACGCCACTGCAGTAGCGCCGCCCGAACGCGGCAAACAACTGCGGGTGGGCGGGGCGCATGTGCCTTTCGGCGGCGAGCAAAGGTCCCGGCGGAAAGGGAGACCGGTTGGAAGCGCGCATCGTCGCCGCCGCCCCATCGGCCGAGGACTCCCGGTGGGGCCTGAGAGGATGTATCCCGCAAATCGTGCCGGCCCGCAAACGGAGGCGGCTGATGAACGCATCGTGGGCGCGGGACGCCTTGGACGCCCGGCTGGCGGACGGGGCTGAGGCCCGCTTGTGAAGGCGCGCCCGCAGCCGGGACGCAGCGCGACTCAGGGATTGCCGCCCGTCTTCTTCTGCAGCTCCAATATCTTCCGATTCAGCTCTGCTATCGCGTCGGCGGCCTCGCGCTGTCTCAGTTCCTGTTCGTGACGCAGCTTTTTCAGTTCCTTCTCGAACCGGTCAGCCTGGTAAAGGTGGAAGATAAACATCAGTCCCCCTCCGAGCAGAAACGCTATGAGGAACGCCCCGACGGCACTTACGTTCGCCCGCAACGAGGTCCTTCCGTTCGATTCCGCCATTTCCTGCCCTCCGCGCGATAAACCATCCCTTCGTAGCCGGCCACGGAGACCTTCGATCAAAGATTACCGAAAGGCTTGGCCGACGCACGCCCTTTTCCCGCCTCCGAATACCTCTATACGCCATTTACGTGCCGCCGTCAAATGGAGCGCGGAGCGGGCGATATGCCGCCGGAAAGGCACCATGATAAGAGCTTATCCGAAAACCCCAGTGCTCAGCTTAATATGCTCAGCGAGTTCCGCTGCCCGGCAGGAAGTTTTTGGATAGGTACTAGGTCACGCGCCCGGGCGGTTTCAAAGTCCTCAGGGTCTTGTTCCAAAACCCCGCGCCCGGAAACCGGAAGCGCTCCTCCGTAAAATCCGTGCCGGCGGGTTTCCGGACAGGCTCTTGCGATAAACCCGCCGGGAAGGGATGAGCGGTGTCCGCTTCGAAGAGGAGACGCGCGAAGCTCCAACGCACGGAGGACATCGCACGCTCCCCGCCAGGGGTGACTTCGAAATGCATCTGCGGAGCGGGCCGGCACCTTATGGCAGAACGTCGTCGGGGCCGTGATCGGGAATCGCCTTGAGCTCTTTCGGGCGTTCTCCGGAATCGGGATCGAAACCGCTTTTCCGCAGTTCGTCCTTCAGCTTGTTCACGAAATCCGCATTGAGGTCGAATCCCATCTCGCGGACGGTCTTCACTTCCTCCCACGCGCTGAAAATCTGCTCCATGCCGTAATATGCCAGCGCAAGGTCGCGATGGAGGGCAGGTTCGCGGACGTTGAGCCTGGCGACGCGCTTGCGGCACGTCTCCAGCGTATCTATTGCGCTCCGGTAATCCCTCTTGAGCAGATAGTGACGTCCCAGCCGCCACAGGGGCTGCCACGTGGACTCGTCCTTGTCCATGGCTATCGCCTTCCGATACCACGCTTCCGCTTCCGGCCGTTTCCCCATCGCCTCATACACCTGCCCGATGTTCATATAGGGGGGCACCAGCTCCGGCGCGATGCTTATCGCCGTATGGAAGGAATCGTACGCATCCAGGAAGCGCCCCTGGTGGAGGTAGGCCAGACCCAGGTTGTTATGGTAATCGGGGATGCGAGGATCCTGGGATATCGCGTCCGTGAAATAATACTGGGCGCCGCGCGGGTTGCCGGACCTGAGGGCGTTCAGGCCCAGGGTGTTCTGCATCCTGGCCCTTTCCTCCTTCGTGGCGGAGAATCCGCGCTCGTACTTTTTCATGAACTCGTCGCCTTCTTCGTCCCACCACCTGCGCCATTCCTTATAGTTCTTGTAGCCGAAGCTGCGGCCTGTGATCCGCACAAGCGAACCGTGAGCGTACAGCTGCACCCAGATGTCATTGTCTTTGAGCGCTTCTATAAGCGGGGGGATGGCGGCCGGGTTGCCCAGCTGGCCGAGCATCTGCGCGGAGACCTTCCTCACCTCCGGGTCTCCGGACCTCAGGTTCTTTATGTGCGTCGCGACCGCCTTTTCAGTCCCCTTGAACGGGGCGTCTATCTTTTCGCGGACCTTCCGCCAGGTGCAACCGGAGGCCGCGACGAGGATCGCGGCGCACAGCGCAGCCGCTGCGACGGTCGCGCGCGTCTTGCCGTAACAGGTCATGCCGGTCTCCAGAGCGGGAATGCCCTGCGGTGCCGGGTACCGGGATGCCGGGCCGCACCCCCGGCCGATCCCGGACGCCATGGCGCGCGCCTCCCCGGCGCGAACCTCCTGCAGGTTCTCGCTTCCCCAATCCGGGGCGCAGCCGCTTGGCCTGACGGACGGCGCCGGCGCGGCCCCACATTCAAAACGACGGAGAATCATGTTAAGCCGTGACCGGAACCTCGGCAAGCGCGGCAAAATCCCGGAAAGCCGGTTGCGTTGTTCTCCGGACGGGAGGGAGATTTCTGCAGGTGGGGGGGTATTACCCCTGGCTCTTCCGATAGAACACCATCCTGCCGGATAGCGATTTTCTTGATTTTTACCCCAGGCGCATCCCAAAGCGCCCAGAAGTAAGCCTGCGCGTACCATGCTTGCAACCGTCCGTCGCATCCTCCCTGACAACCGCCCCCTGCGGACCAACGGCGCAACCGGCTCAGTCCCGGAACGTCTACGGGATGCGCGTCCTTATCGCGGCGCCTCCGCGACGGCATATGGCAACGCCCGGCTTCCATGTCGGGCGCCGGGCGCGTCCGCGATGGAACTCGGCTGCCGCCGCGTGATGTCCACGCGATCATATGCCCCCGCAGGGGCAATCAGTGCTGCGGTTGGGTTGCGCACCAGCGGCTCCGCGGCGTCCGGCCTCGTACCTTCCAGCCTGCCGCGAATTCCGGCGGCCAGGATACTCGCGGCGGACGCCGTCGGAGGGCTGGGAGGCGGACGAGGGGAAGCCGCCGGCGTGGGCGGCGCGGAAAAAACGCGAAACAGCGAAACCCGGGGCGGTGCCGGCGCGTCAAACGGAATGCCGGGGCGGATCGCGGGGCCCGGCGAAGGCCCGCCGACGGATGGCGGAATGGGAATCGAGAGACTTGAGTAAGGAAGGATCGGAGCGGGGAGAGGAGGGACGAGGCCGGATTAAGGCGCGCCGCAGGGCGCGGAACTTAGCGAGGAGGAACAGGGCATGGACTTATCGGCGAAGCGGAAGATGTCGGCGGCGTCGGTTGCATACGCGGCCGTGATAACGGCGAGCCTGCATCTGGTGTCAGGTCCGGCCCCGGCCGGGACATCGGGCGGCGACGAACGGGCGGCGGGCAGGACGCCCCGTCCCAGAGTTGAAGTGGTCTTCTGCCTGGATACGACCGGGTCCATGGGCGGACTCATCGCCGGGGCGCAACAGAAGATATGGAGCATAGTGAACGGCATAGTCTCGGGAAAACCGGTCCCCGATGTCAGGGTGGGCCTGGTAGCCTATCGCGACAGGGGGGACGAATACGTTACGAGGATCGTGGACCTCAACTCGGACCTCGACGCCATCCACAAGGCGTTGTTCGATCTGAAGGCCGAGGGCGGAGGCGACCACCCGGAAAGCGTCAATCGCGCACTGAACGACGCCGTGACGAAGATATCCTGGTCGCCTAAGGGCGAGAAGGTATACCGAGTCATATTCCTCGTCGGGGACGCTCCACCTCACATGGACTATAGTGACGACATCAAGTATCCCGATACGTGCAGGGCGGCCGTCGGGAAGGACATCGTCGTCAACACGATCCGGTGCGGCGGAGACACCGAGACGGAGAGGGTATGGCGCGACATAGCCGCCAGGGCGGAGGGACAGTACGCCTCGATAACGCAGAGCGGAGGGGTCAGCGTGGTGAGCACGCCGCACGACGCGAAACTGGCCGAGCTTTCTGCCAAGCTGGTCGGGACCGCCATCTACTTCGGCGACGATCCGATGCGCGGAAGGGCTGAGGCGGCCAGGAGGAGGGCGGCGGAGGATGCCGAAAGGGCCGCCGAAGGCAAGGCGGATGCCAAACTCCTGGCGATTGAGGCCGACAAGGGCGAATTCCGGGCCAAGGCGGCGACGGCCGCCATGTCGGCCGCTCCGGGCGAGCTGGCCGAGACCGGTCTCGCCGGCATGGGCATGGGCCGCGATGTCGGCGGCGCCGACCTGGTCAACGCCTATGCCGCGAGGGGAGAAGAAGCCATCCGCTCGCTGAAGGACGAATCGTTACCCGAGGATTTCCGGAAATTGTCTCCGGGGGAACGCAAGGCCCTGTTGGAGAAAAAAGTCGCCGAGCGCAGGGAATTGCAGCGCCAGATGGAAGAAATATCGAAGCTCCGCGCGCAGTACATCCGGCAGGAGATCGAAAAGAAGGGCGGCAGCGGAGACAAGGGGTTCGACGCGGCCGTCCGCGAAATGCTTCGGAAGCAGGGCTCCAGGCGGGGCATCGAGTACGGAACCGACGAAGGGCGGTAGCGCTCCGTAGGGACGGTGGCGCCGGCGGGTTTTGCCCGTCCCTTTCGCCCCTCCGCATCCCTTCTCGCCGCCGCGCGGACATGACCTGCGTCCTCCCCACGAACCGGAGGCGTTAGCGCCGGGCGCCGGCCCGCGAATGCCGGAGGATCCGGAAAACCGGAAGTTGCGTTCGGGATGCCGTTCGCCGCGAACCGGCGCGGACGGCCGCCCGATCCGCCTCAGCCGGGGGTCTGCTTTCCCCCCTCGGATCGGGAAAAATCGCGATCATTCGCTCCGTCGCGCATTTCCGGCGGCGCGCAGGCGAGCCAATCGGGAACCTTCCGACGCGCGCGCTTGGGGTGCATTACCGTAAATGCAGGGTTCTGGAGCGACCTGCGGGGGACGCGCCCCGGGACATATCCGGTCCGCGCTCTTCGAACCGGGCGGACGAAGAAGGCGGATCAGGCCTTCAGACCCCCTGCATTCCGAACTCCGCAGTTACGGCCATGCACCCGCGCGCTTATCGCACTTGACAACCGGATGCGCGGACGGTCTACTCCGTGAGAAGCTGGGGAGGAACCGGCGCCCTCCTTGGGACATCCGGGAAGGCCGGCGCCGGAGAGGCCGGCGGCCGGAGGCGGGCGCGCCCGACACCTACAGCCATGATGGCCATCATATCGGACATCCACGGCAACTACGAGGCGCTTCAGGCGGTCCTGGAAGACATAGACTCCCTCAACATAAAGCAGATAGTCTGTCTCGGCGATGTGGTGGGTTACGGCCCGGATCCCGTGGAGTGCATGGAAATCATCCAGAAGATATGCCGGCTGGTGATACTTGGCAACCACGAAGAGGCGGTGCTCAAGGGCTGCCCGCCGAATTTCAATCCCAAGGCCAAGCGCGCCATAGACTGGACGCGGAAGGTCCTGTTCGAGGATGGCGTGCCGCGCGAGATCAGCGAACAACGCCGGAAATGGATGGATTCTTGCACGATCCAGACGCGCATCCAGGGGGTAACCTACGTGCATGGATCGCCGCGGCAGCCGACGCGGGAGTATGTGACGCCTCGCGATGCCCTGAACAAGCAGAAGATGAAAGATATCTTCGACCACATGGAGGATTACTGTTTCTGCGGCCACACCCATACGCCGGGGGTTTTTTCCCCGGATGGGTTTACTCACCCGAGCGATCTTTTCGACCTGTACATGCTCGGGACCGACGAGAAATGTCTGGTAAACGTGGGATCGGTCGGCCAGCCCAGGGATGGCGATCCGCGCGGGTGCTACGTGACTTTCGACGGGGACACGATATTGTGGCGGCGGG
>JAOACM010000515.1 GCA_026417845.1 Planctomycetota bacterium
GTACCGCGGGATCCCAACCAGTACGGTTACCTCTCCGAGCACCATGCCTACGGCGTGACCGGCGAGAAGGCGGGCGACTACGCCGAAGATCTCGCCGCCCAGATGCTCGCCACCACCCTCGGCGTACCCTTCGACGTCGAGAGCAGCTGGGACGAGAAGAAGCAGCAGTACAAATTCGGCGGCCGGATAGTGCTCACCCGCAACATCACCCAGTCGGCCGAGGGCGATAAGGACGGGCTGTGGACCACCGTGATCGCCGCGGCGGTGATGGTAGGCGAATGGAGCTGACCGCCGGGACTCGAGCCGGCGCGATGTCTCCGGACGAGATGGAGATTTGCGCGGGCGACGTGGTGACCTGCCCCGGCCCTCCAGAGTGAACGCGCTCCCGCGGAGTTGCACTCCCCGCGATTTTTGCCCCTGTCGTTTTTCAGAGAACGGCTACGGCAGGTCTGCGCATATATCTCCGCGCCAGCTCCGTCGCGTCCTCCTCTGACAGCCGTTCCCGCAGACCAGCAGCGCAACCGGCTTCCGGAACCCGGAGCCGGTCCGGAAACTTCCCATCAGCGATGTCGAGTCCGCGGAACCGCAGGCGCCGCGGCGGCGGGTTTTACGGACAGGTTCCCGGATTCCGCTCAGAGATCCCGGGCGCGAAGCTTGCGGCCCGGGGCCGATCGCCTCTCCGGCAGGGGGGCCGGGCAGGCTCCCGGGAACCGGCGCGGCACCTCCTCAGCCGGCCGGTCCCGGACCGAAGGCCCACAACATCATGACGCGCGACATGGCCGCCAGGTTATTCAGCGAGTGAAAGGTTATCGGCGCCCACAGGCTCCCGGTCCTTTCGTACAGCCACGCCAGCAGGATGCCCATGACGAATATCGGCAGAAACTGCGATTCGTTCCTGTGCGCCGAGGCGAAGAGGGCCGCCTGGAGGACGGCGGCGAGCAGGCGCGGCACCCACCGGGACATGGCGCCGTAGATCACCCCGCGGAAGAATATCTCCTCGAGCGCCGGCGCCGCCAGCACGGTGGCGGAGAACACCAGGACCGCGGTCGCCGGGTGGCGGTCTTCCATCAGCATCGGCACGACCGGGTGCGGCCCCGGTTCCGTCCCACCGAAGGCGCCCCACAGCGACTCCCCCAGCCGCCCGGCCGCCTGCATGGCCCAGAACGACAATATGAAGACCCCGGCCCCGACGGCCATGCCATAACGCGGATCCCCCCCGAAACCGAGCTCTTCGGCGTCGGCCCACGCCAGCCTCCGGGCCTTGGCCAGCAGCAGCGCCGCCACGGCGGCCTGCGCCAGGATCTGGCCGAGGATCGGGAGAGCCACGCACCTGTCGTCGGATGGAACGTCCCATTCCCCCGGGTACAGCGACCAGGCCGCGATCAGCATCTGGGCGCATACCGAGAACATCGCCAGGGTCATGAACGACCAGGTGAAGTCCCACAATCCGAAAGGCGAATCCGGGGCGGCGCCCGGTATGCGCACCCCGATCCGCTTCCTGGCCGAGCCGCTGGCGATCGCACATACCGCCAGGACCGCCGAACCGACCAGTCCGCCGGCGAACACGGGCACGGTAAGCGAGGCCAGAAAGGCCGCGGCGGCAAAAACAACCGGATGGCTGGGAGCGGCCGCGCCGGGCCTGCCCTCCAGCGCCTCGGAGATCATCCGTTCCCTGGTTTCAATCCGGGCCGCGCCGGCCTTCGGATAACTGGAGAGGGCGGCGAATCTGCCAAGCAGCATCCTGCCCTGCGGCGCCATCCTGACCGTCAGCACCAGGACGAGGCCCAGCGCCGCCAGGGCGAAGTAAGGCTTCTCGTATTTCCACCAGTCGCGGGCGGCGCGAAGCCACCCCCCGCCTCCGTCCCGATCCGGCGTCCATCTGTCCGATCCCGGGAAATCGCGCAAAGGCTGTCAGCCTCCTGCCCGCCCTTTTCCGGCCCGCGCGCCGTAACTGTCTGCCGCCCGCATATGTCGCGGGCGCGGCGCCTGAGCGTGTTCGCCTGCTGCAGCGCCACTGTCAGAGCCCGTCCGGAAACTTCACGCCCGGCGGCGGGAGAACGCCGGGCGCATGAGCTGTAATTGTTTACCGCATCCAGGTGGCGGTCGCTCTTTGCAGTGGCAAGTCCGAACGGGCTGATAATGTCGCCGCGAATGGGTCCGCCCTGTCCGCTGCGGCTCAACACGGGGACACGGCAGACAATTACCATGAGCTCCGCGCCGGAGGCTTCCGGACAGGCCCCTGCTGCGCGGCGTTCCGCGTCCCGGCGCCGCCCCGTATTCCCGCGCCGATTCCCTTTCCCTACCCGTCTCCCGGCGCCGTATTGCCGCCGGTACTCCCGGCGTTTCCGGAGGACGGCTCGCCATCCTGCGGGGCGGGGGCGTCTCCCTCCGGCGCGGACGCGCGACCCTCCGCCTCCGCGCGATCCTTCCTGATAGCCTCCGCCTTCTCCCGGGCCTGAAGGGCGTCTTCCCTCGCCACCTTCCCGACCGTGACGACCTTGTCGCCCTCCTCGAGATCCATCAGGTACACGCCCACGGTTCCCCTGCCCATCTCGCGCATCTCGGAGACCTTGGAGCGGATCACCATGCCCGATGCGCTCATCAGCATGATCTCGTCCTCCTCGGTCACCGCCAGACACGCCACCACCGGCCCGTTCTTGTCGGTTATCTTCGTATTTATTACGCCCTTGCTCCTCTGCGTGGATGTCTTCCGGTAGTCGGCCACCTTCGATCTCTTGCCGACGCCCTTCTCGCAGACCGTCAGCAGACTGTCTTCCCCGGAGTCGGCAATTACCAGCGATACTATCTCGTCGCCCTCCTCCAGCTTCGGTCCGTGCACGCCGCGGGCCGATCTGCCCATGTCCCGCACGACATTCTCTTCCACCCGGACGGCCATCCCGAGCTTCGTGGCCACGATAACCTCCTGCCCCCGCCGGACCAGCTGGGCATCGAGCAGGCTGTCCCCCTCTTCCAGCCCGATCGCGATTATGCCCCTCCTGGTTATGGAATCGAATTCGCCCAGCGGCACCTTCTTCATGTAACCCCGCCGGGTGATCATCAGGATCGAATGGCCTTCCGGGAAGCCGGAGACCGGCACGATCGAGACGACCCGCCGCT
>JAOACM010000516.1 GCA_026417845.1 Planctomycetota bacterium
GGTGGATTCCGGCCTGCGCCCTAGTGGTTCTGGCTGCGCCTACGACAATCAGCAAGCGGCTGCAGCATGCCCGGATGTTCTTCAATTCGGCCGAGGGGCGGGGCCTGGTGGACGTAAACCCGTTTCGGCAAGTCTATCATCGGGCTGGCAACGTCGCGGAACGTCGGGCTTATGTGCCGGTTGCGGACATTGAAAAGGTTCTTGCGGCCTGCCCGGATTGCTGGTGGCGGCTGCTTGTGGCCCTTGCGCGCTTCGGTGGGCTGCGAATCCCGTCGGAAGCTTTCCTGTTGTGCTGGGAGGACGTGGATTGGACGAATGCTCGGCTGACGGTGCGGAGTCCGAAGACCGAACACCATCCCGGCCGGGACAAGCGCATCATGCCGCTGTTTTCGCGATTGAAGCCGTTTCTGCGGGATGCGTGGGCGGTCGCGACGGACGACGGAATGATGCCCGAATTCGTTTTTCCCGAAGCGATGCGGAAGCGGGCCGAGGGGCCTTTCGGTTTCAGAAACGCGAATTTGCGGACCACGTTCGGGAAAATCATCCGGAGGGCCGGGTTGGTGCCGTGGTCTCGGCTGTGGCATTCTTTGCGGGCTTCCTGCGAATCCGACCTTGTGGCCGCCTTTCCGCTGCCGGTCGTCACGAAATGGCTTGGTAATTCCCCGGCAATTGCGATGCGGCATTATGTGGACGTGACGGACAGGTCTTTCAAAGCTGCAAGTAGCTGGGATTTCCCGGAAGAAAAAGAGATGCAAAAACCGACGCAGCAAACAGCGGAATCCTGGTGCACGGAGCGGAACGAAGAAAAACGCGAAGGTGATCTAATCGAAAGGATTTCCGCTGCTTGCAACGTCTTTCCGCCAGGTTGCAAAAGACACAACAAGGCACATGGCGGAGGGCGAGGGATTCGAACCCCCGAGGCAGGCGAGCCTGCCTACCGGTTTTCAAGACCGGCGCCTTCGACCGCTCGGCCAGCCCTCCGATCATGCGGGCGCGCAGAGAATGCGGGTAATCGGCGCAGGCGTCGCGCGCTCCGTGGCGGCTAGGATGGAAACCGCGGAGTGCGGACGCGTACCCCGCCGCTCCGCTCCACCAGAAAGTCTATCTCCGCGCGCACCCTTGCGCAAGGGACAGCGTAATTGTTTGCCGCGCCACAATATATGGGCAGGACAAACAATTACATGCCAGCAAGGATGCTGGCGCCCCCGGCAGTTACGCTCGTGCCCCCCACCCGGATTTATGCTCATGTTTGCGGCTTCTCTTGACGATAACCAGAAATGCGGAGCGGCCTCCTTATCGTCGAGGCATGCTCGATACGCACGCGAGACGGCTGGCGACAGGGCGGGGGTGCCTTGGGAGCGGCCCGTATGTTGCGGGCGGGCCGTATTCTGCGGCGCGAGGCCGGTTGGAGCGCAGGAACCCGCTGGGGGGTAAAACCAGGTTTCGCAACCGGGCAGGAGCGATGGACAATGCTTTACGGGGGCAGGAAGGAATCTCTGTTTGGACGGCTGGGGCCGAAGGTGGTGCTTGCCGGCAGCATGGCCGCGGCGGCGCTCACCGTGCTTCTGTTCCTGGGGATCAGGAGCCTTTTCGGGGGCCGGCCTTTGGCGGGGGGCGAGGCTAAAGATGGGATCGCGGCCATCGCCGGCAGTTCCGGGGCTGCGGATGCGGGCGCAGCAACGGCCGGAGCGGCAGGCGCAGTAGAAGCCCCAGGACGCAACGCCGGGCTTTCCGGCGCGGGAACGGCGGCGACCGCTCCGGCAGCCGGACACGGCGCGGGCGAGGTCCGTCTGCCGCCGGCTGCCAGGAAGGTTCTGCCCGGCGAACAGCTCATCGGCGCCGGCAAGGCATCGGAAGCGCTCAGATGGGCCGATTCGTTCTCGGGAGCGGCGGAGGACAAACCGAGGGTGGCGCTCGTCAGGGCCAGGGCGCTCGCGGCCCTCGGCAGGACTGACGAGGCCCGGAAGGCGCTGGATGACGTGGCCGCCGGGAGCGGACCGGAGTCGGTCGAGGCCAGGCTGGATATCCTGAGGATGGAGGGGAAGGCCGATGCCGGAACTCTGCGTGGGTTGTGGGCCGGGGTGCCGAAGGGACGGGCCGGCGCGAAGGTCGCCACCGCTCTGGCTGACGCTCTGTGGGAAAGCTCGAGGCGCAAACCGTCGGTCAATGAATGCAAGGGCGATCTGGAGGAGTGCCGCAGGGCTTATTCCGAGGCGCTGCTCTACGGGGACCTCGACCGCGCAGAGGAGGACCGGATCCTGACCCGGATGGAGGTCCTTAACAAGGCTCTCATCTTCAACGCAAACGCGGAAACCGACGCGCCCAGATCGGTCATACATGTGGTCCGGTCTGGCGAATCGCCCTCGTCAATAGCCGCGAAATACGGCGTGGCGGTCGGACAGGTCTCGCGGCTGAACGGGCTGTCCGGCAAGTCCGTCCTTCAGGTCGGGCAGCGTCTGAAGCTCCTGCCGGGCAAATGGCGGCTTGTCGTGCGCAGATCATCTCTGACCATGCTGGCGATGTGGGAGGGGACGTTCGTTAAGAAATACCCGGTGGGGATAGGGCCGGGCGATGCTACGCCCCTGGGAGAATTTACGATAACGAAAAAGATGGTGAACCCCGACTGGTACTTTGAAGGGCGCCGGATCCCCTACGGCGATCCGAAGAACATACTCGGCACGAGATGGATGGGCTTCGACCCCAACGGGCCGGGCCGCGGCCTGGGCATCCACGGAACGACCGAACCCGACAGCGTCCCCGGCCGCAAGTCGAGGGGCTGCATAAGGATGCTCAACGGCGACGTGGAGGAACTCTACGATCTGGTCCCGACGGGAACCGTCGTCGAGATAGTGGAATAGCGCGCCTTCCGGCGGGCGGGGGAGGCGGCAATGCGTAAGGGCCGGCAGCCTTTGACCGCCTGGACGCGCAGAGCCGCCGGCAGGATCCGCAGGGCACTGGGGGGGCGGACTGTCGGCGCAGTCTCGGCCCTGCTGACAGGGACAGGGATCGCGCTGCTCGCCGCCGCCCTGTCCGGCACCGCATCTTCGCCCTCCACGCGTCCCGTTGTCGCCCCTGGCGCCCGCGCTCCGGGCGACCGGGGA
>JAOACM010000517.1 GCA_026417845.1 Planctomycetota bacterium
GCTTTTGACCTCCAGTCTGGCCTCTCCCGCCGGCATTCCATTCCAGAGTATGGCGTATTCCAGCCTCTCCTTTACGTTGAGGTCGAGACGCTTTGGATCGAAGCTGTAGGTCTCCTCTGGGGAGACCTTCGGAGCCAACTCCTTGCCGGGCACTGGAGCCTTAAGAATATCCGGCTTGTCCTGAGCGCTGGAGATCGCCGCGCAACACAGGATGGCAGCGGTGGCAGAAGCTACGATACCAGAATATCTGCGTCGCGCCGTTATCGGCACGGTTGCCTCCTTCCCCCCACGATAAAAACCACATCCTGCTACCAGCGTAAACGCTGGTACCATATAATACCCCCTGTCGATAAAGAAGGTTACTCCCAAAGTCGCCCCCGTGTCAAGCACCTCGCGCTTTTAGGGCGCCTTCAGTCGCAACCGCCTGGCCCTCGCCTCCTGACCCGGAAATCCACGCATTTACGGGCATGAACCCGTGCGTAACCCGCACCAGTTACACTGAGAGGGGCATATGACTGCGCGGAGATCCCACAGTAAAAGCCAGGTTCCATCGCGGGTGCCTCTGGCGCCCGACATGGGACCGGGACATTGCCATATGCCGCCGCAGGATTTTTGGCAGACGCCTCGGCACGCCGCATTTTTGCCCCTCTTCCACACTCTCCGGAGCACGATGTGCAGATCCGGACAGACCTGTGCACCATATGCCCTTATCGAATTGTATCGTCATCCCTTGCAGTAAACTTTAGTGCCTGTCCGAAAAAACCCGGACTCAGAGCTTATGACTCGAGGCTGACTGCCTTTAACGGTGAGGTTTCTGGACGGGATCAGTATTGGGAGGGAAATCTGCCAAGCCAGCCCAAGGCGGAGGCGATCGGGCCGGAAATGGAATTCCCGTGCGTGCGGAAAATGCCCGTAATGGCGGGAAGAAGTTTCGCGTCGGAGCGTCGTTATATGTTGACAGTATTGGCCCTTGGAGAGAAACGATGACGGATTCATGCAGAGTCCCGGCGGTTCCGAGATGGGCTTCCGTCGCGGCTGTGGCGATCGCGTTGTGCGCGTCCATCTGGCACGGGTGGACGGAAGCGTCCGAAGGCGGGACCGATGCCGAGACGAAGAAGAACGATGCGTCCGCGCCGCGACAGGACGGCGCCTCCGGTGCCATCGTAAGGATAAACCCCTCCCTCCTTGCCTCCGACCCTTCGTACGGCCCCGATTCAATAGTCACGGCCGATCTGAAGGAGTGGGTAAATGCGCTGGCCTGTCCCGGGATGAAAGGGCGCATGGCGTATTCTCCAGAATGCGACCGGGCGGCGGAATACATAGCAGCAAAGTTCAAAGAATGGAAGCTGACCGCCCCATTCCCGGGCGGCTCGTATTTCCAGGAAATCAAGTCGCTCGTCCGGATTAAGGGAACCGGTTCCGGAACGTCGCTCGTTCTGTTCCGCGGCGCGGATGACGTTACCGGCAAGGCATTCGATGCCGGCAAGGCTTTCGTGCCGCACCCGGCCGGGGGAGAGGGCGAGGCGGAGGGCGAGGCGGTTTTCGCCGGGTACGGGATATCCGATGCAAAGGCCGGTTACGACGATTACGCCGGACTTGACGCGAAGGGGAAGATAGTCCTGCTTCTGCGTTACGCGCCCCGGAAGGACGTGCCCGGCGCACCGTTTTCCGGGAAAAATTTCCCGCGCGTCGCGTCCCTGGACTACAAACTGTCTAACGCAAAGGAGCATGGCGCGAAAGGCGTCCTGATGGTTCAGGGACCGCTGCATCAACAGGAGGGCCGCGAGGAGATCGCTTTCCCGTCAGACTGGCGCGGCGGCGTGCGCCAGACGATACCCATGCTGCAGGTGTCCGTCGGCGTTGCCGACGCTGTGCTCGAAGCCGGCGGGGCCGGGAAACTGGCGGATATCCAGAAGGCCATCGAGAAGGATGGCAGGCCGGCATCCAGGGCGCTCGGCGCCGCGCGTCTGAAAATGGCGAGCGCTTTCGTCAAGGACGTGGCGACGTCGCGGAACGTGATAGGGATAGTTGCCGGCGCCGACGCGGCCTTGGCCGACGAAGCGGTTGTTATCGGCGCGCATTACGACCATATCGGTCTGGGCGAGGTGGGATCCAGAGGCGGCAAAGGGAAGGTGCATCCTGGAGCCGACGACAACGCATCGGGGGTCGCCGGCCTGCTCGCGCTGGCCAGAGCCTTCGCGAAAAACCCGGCCAGGCCTCGCAGGAGCATCGTTTTCGCGGCCTTTACCGGGGAGGAAATCGGTCTGGTCGGCTCGCAGCACTACGTCGAGCACCCAGTGGTGCCGCTGGAGAAGACATCAGCGATGATAAACCTCGACATGATCGGCCGCGCGTCCGAGGGGCGGGTGGCGATCCTCGGCGCGGGTACCAGCCCCGCCTTCAAAGATATACTCAGGGAATGCGGGAAGGCCAACCCGGACCTTAAACAGTTATACGGCTCGTCAGGGCTGGCGCCGGGCGACAACGCGAGTTTCTTCAGGAAAGGGGTACCGGTGCTCTTTTTCCACACCGGGCTCCACGCCGATTACCACACTCCCTCCGACACGCCTGACAAGCTCAACTACGATGCCTGCGCCGAGGTGTGCAGGCTCGTGTATCGCATAACGGCAGCTATAGCCGAAATGGAAGGCAGGCCGCCGTTTTCGCGTCCCGCGGAGGGAGCGTTCCTGGGGGTGACGCTGGTCACGGAGAGGGGAGGCGATGGGGCAGGCGCGATCGTCGAATCGGTTCAGCCGGGATCGCCGGCCGACAGACATGGCTTGGAAGCCGGAGATGTAATAACAGGGTTCGACGGCAGGCCGGTGCGCAGCGCGAACGATCTTTACGCACTTATCGCGGAGAAGAAACCGGGCGACACGGTAACGGTCGCTGTCAGGCGCGACGGCGCGGAGGCGGCCATCAAAGTCAGGCTAGGCGTCCGCGGCAGATGAATTTCCGCATGCCGGCCCCCAAGGATCAAGGAACAGTTCAGGTGGCCGTCGCAACAGGCCGGTTCCGGTATTCCTGCAGGCGCGCCTGGAGCGATTCGGTAAAGGGATCGCAGCGTGATCCCAGCGCCTGGTTCCCCCCTGCCCTGCTC
>JAOACM010000518.1 GCA_026417845.1 Planctomycetota bacterium
TTATAAAATACCCGCCGTTTTGATTGCCTTCTATTATCCGCAGGTCTCTAAAGAGTTCTTTTTCTTTAGCAGTGTTTCCTATGAAATCCAAAACATAACCTTCGCCAGCCAAACATTGCCGACCTTTTTCGGTTGGCAGTCCGAGATAAATTTTCGCCCCGCCTATCGGCCGTCCGTTATTGGCATCCAGCAGGACGCCCTTGATCTCGGAGCCGCAAGGCTTGTGAACGCACCCGCACAATATGAGGCCCATAAACGTCAACGAAAGAAATTTGAACAATCTCATTCGCGTGTCCTCCCGATCGCCTCCTTTATCTTGGCCTCCTTACGCTTTTCAACGCGCAAGCTGGACTCCCAAAATCATCATCCGGTCCCAGCGACCTGCCCTCGCCGGAAGCGGAACAGATTCGCTTCAGATAGTAGAAGCGAATACCGTTATGTTTCCCGCTTCCTCCAAAGGGAACGAAGATGCATTCGCTCGGGTAATTTTCATAGTTTCTGGACACTAAAAAAGGGCACTTTATTCTCTGCAAAGAATCGTGAGAATTTGGATATTCAATCCACGTTTTTTCAAAATATCCATGTTCGTTCGTCATTGTCGCCCCCCAAGAGTATTTTGTTCTTTCCTTGGGATCTCGAATAAGGCTCGAGTATTTATCCAATATCTTTTCTCCAATTTCGTAGCATTCCCATTTTGTTGCCATCACAAAGAAGACTTCTGCATTTGCCACCGGATTGCCCGTTTCAGCATCCAGTATTATACCGTTTGCCACGGCTTGGTATGGTCTTTGAAGCAAAGGACATCCCGAAAGAATAAGACAGGCCAAAGCGAGGAATGCTGCCCGAACAGCCTGGACGGCCATTTTATGCTTCCTCCTTTAAGGGAAAAGCTTTGTCCAAAGTTTCTTGAATGCTCCATCAGCCTCGCTTGATACGTCATCGTTTTTGAAGAACTTACGCGCGTCAAGTTCAATGTTATAGGCCTGTATCTCAGTGGGCAAGTAGCGATAGGCAAACTTATGTGGTGATTCAACGATGGTCTTCTTAAAGAGATCCCATTCGCTGTCAGCCCACGGCCTTTCTGGAGTATTCTTAGGCAATGGCGGATTGAATATTTCCGTATCCCTCCACGGTTCCCATGGGTCGTTCGTAAAATACGGCTCTGCGGAAACCGGATAATCCCGGAATGCATCCCGCAACCGGAAATAGTTCCATGCGTACACCGATATTTCGTATGCTGGCTGCGAGGCGTGCTTCTCTATCTGAAACACGTGCGTCTGTTCGTGAACGAGAAGGGCAGCAACAGCCTCCGGGGATTTCAGCCTGCCGGCGACGCCGTGCTCTCTTTCCCAGTACAGCATGGTCGTCGAGCCTTTTCGCGAGGCGTGCGGCGGCCCGCTATTTCTCCGGCGCTTTATCCGGCGCGATCTGCCGGGCGATTATCTTCCTGCCCTCTTCGATCGCACCTTCGAACAGCGGCCTGACGATCGCGCTCCCCTCGAGCCACTTTTCCCTGAACCTCTCCTCCCAGTATTCGCAGTCTTCCTTGAACGCTTCAGGATACCTCTCGGCCAGATGGGTGAGCATGACGTACGGGAGCAGCGGATCAAGCATGCAGGCGCGCTCCAGCAGCTTCCGGCGCTGCCCCGCCGGAAACTTCGCGTCGCACGTCTCCGCGACCTTTCGAAGGTAAAGGATGTTCCGGGACGAAAGTATCCAGTCCGCATCGTCCTCGATGGGGACCTTCACCATTCCCTCTCCGGGCTTCCAGGTCTCCCGTTCCTTCGGCCGTTCCCCCTTCAGCTTGCCGTCCTCCCATCCCACTGGAGGCATATTCTCGGAAATTTCCGCCACGCACTCCCACGGACCGTAGTCGTCCCTGACGAAGATAGATACGTTGTCCTTGCGAAGGATAACGAACCTCTTCAGACACGATGCCTCCGGTCGCGACCCGACCTTCAGGTTGAGAACGATCGTGGTTCTATTGACCTTGAATTCCCGCTTCGCGGTGCACTCGGCTATAAGGGTTTCCCTGTCGAAATTAGGATTCGTACCAAACCCAGTCACGATCGCTCCCAGAAGCATTCTGTGCTTGAAATCGAAATCCGGGATTCCCTGATATCCTCCCCGTTGCCCTATCGGCCTGTAGAATCTCAGCATTGGCTCGGAAGTGATCAATATGACCATTATCGGTCTCTTGATGCCGCGGGAACTCTCTATGTACGATTTGGAATCCATGTAGCCAGGCGCGACGCACCAATCAAGCTCCGGGGTACCCCTGGGCATCCGCACAGCAGCTATTTTTTCCACGACATCTTCAAGCTTCGCGACGGCGTCCTTCATCGCGTCCCGCTTTATAGACAGGCGCGTTCCGATCTCCCACACATCGTCCGGATGTTCTTCGAAGTATTTGAGTATGAGGGGCACGGCCTTATCCCTTACGTAATATTTTTCGTCCTCCAGAAGCCGGACGAGTTCTTCCAAGCCCGGTTCCCCGGCCGCGACCACGCAAGCGACCGGAAAAACCAGCGCCTCGACCGCCAATACGAAGCGCCTCAGCATACCTCATTCTCCTATCACGAAGACGAAATTCGAAAAAGACTTCACATGCCTGACAATCCGCGCATCGCCGGATTTCCCGGGATCGCGTATCGCGGACAGATCCAGAGGCACCTCGATCAGAGGGGCGAAGGCGTCCTTCGGCGCCCTCGGATCGTCGCCCTTCTTTGCCACCACGAGCGTCGGGTTCACAGCGCCGGGCGGGTTCAGGTCCTTCCTTTCTACGGTCAGACATACGGCATACTGGATGGCGATCCCCCGACCCTGGAGCCTACGTTTGCCCCACGGCACGAAAGGACGTCCGGGCGCCAAGGACGGCACGCCGACATACGTAAGGGCCGGATGGACTTCCGGTTGCTCTCCGGTCTGCGCGAAATCCACCGGCAGCGGCTGCGCGGTTTCGCCCAGAGGCGTATACGAATATGCCCCGGCCCCGCCGGTCCGGACCCATACGCTAGCCTCCTCCGAAGAAGTCCTGATCTCAAGGCCATAATACTTGGCGTGAGGCCCGTCGTCCCTGGCCTCAATCATGC
>JAOACM010000519.1 GCA_026417845.1 Planctomycetota bacterium
GGCCATCCCGGCGTACATATACCTGCGCAGTCTAAGTGCCTCCCGGAAGGAACCGGCCAGGAAGGCGCGATCATAGAGCAGGGCGAGGATCGGGACGGCGGCGGCGATCTCCTTCGTCCCGACGGCGGCAAAGCACGCCGCGACGGCCGCGGCCTGCCATGCGCGCCGGCTGGTTGCTACATCCGGGCCCGGCGCGCGCCGATCATGGCCCGCCGTCCCTGTCGGAGACGATCCGCAGGGAATGCCGCCGTCTCCGGCGCCATACCCTCCGCTTCCGGCTCCGGCCCCGCCGCTTACCGCCGGCCTGTCCGAACCGTAAGATGCAGCCGCGGCACCAGACAGGCCTCGCTCCACGATTACGTCCGGAGCCTCGCCCCCATTTTCCCAGTCAGAGGAAGCTCCGGCCGATCTTGCCGCCTGCGCATCCGCGCTCCTTATCAGGCAGTAGATCGCAAGCAAACAGAACAGTCCCGCAAGCGATTCCGCCCGCTGGATGATGTATGTGACAGCCTGCGTGTGCAGGGGGTGCAGGGTCCATAGCAGCGCGGCGAGTAAGGCGAACGTACGCGCCGAGTCGCCGAAAAAGCCGCGCACCCGCGGCAGTTCGAAGGTCCGGCGGAAAATACCCAGCAGCGCAAGGGCTGCCAGGATATGGATCGCAACGTTCATCAGGTGGTAGTGAAAGACGTCCAGTCCACCCGCAGCGTAACATATCGCCAGCGACAGGTTCAGGACAGGGCGCCCGCCGGCGGTAGTTCCGCCGTGGGGCCCTCTGAGGACATCGCCCAGCCGCCACAGGTCAGTTATGGTCTGGTTCTCGACTATGGCCTCCCTGTCGTCGAAAACGAATGGCCCCCGGAGACCGTTTGAGTAAGCCGCCGCGCATGCTGCCGCAATCAACGCCGGTGCCGCGGCCCGCCGGAAGATGGTTTTCATCCGGTCGGCGTATCCTTCCGGTCCGCCCGCTCCAGCGCGATCTTTCCCGGATATGATCATCTGTACGATGCGCCTGCTCTCTTCCGAGCGGTTTCCGGCAGCTCCCGGCTGGTGGCCGTAGCCCAGTGCGACGCCGCAACGCCGCGCCAGGGCCGCCCCGTTCCCCCGATCCGCTTCCCTCGAACAGGCCGGCATCAGCGGCGGCGGACGGGTTCCAGCTTTTCGATACCTCCCATATACTCCCGGAGGACCTGCGGCACCGTGACCGATCCATCCGCGTTCTGGAAGTTCTCCAGGATGGGGATAAGTATCCTCGGCGAAGCTATCGCGGTATTGTTGAGTGTGTGGCAGAATAGCAGCCTGCCGTCGGATGTCCTGTACCTGAGATTCAGCCTGCGGGCCTGAAATTCGCCCAGGGTCGAACACGAGTGCGTTTCGGAATAGGAGTTGCGGCTGGGCATCCAGGACTCGATCTCGTGCTTGCGGACCTGCCCCATCCCCATCTCTGCCGTGCAGGCCAGGACGACGCGATAGGGTATCCCTATCGCCTGAAGGATCGCCTCGGCATTACTCAGTATTTCCATGTGCAGGCGTTCGGTTTCGGCATCGTCGTTCCTGCCGATAATTACCTGCTCGACCTTGTGAAACTGGTGGAGCCGGTAAAGGCCCCTCGTATCCTTGCCGTGCGCCCCGGCCTCCCGGCGGAAGCACACCGACCATCCGGCATAGCGTTTCGGCAACTCGGCATCCGACAGGATTTCATCGCAATGGAGCGATACCAGGCTGACCTCCGATGTCCCTGCCAGATACAGTTCGTCCCGCTCTATCCTGAACGACTCCTCCCTGCCGTAGGGCAGCCAGCCCGATCCGATCATCGCCCTTTCTCTGACCAGCACCGGCGGCAATACGGGCACGAAACCGCGCACGACGAGCGTCTTCATGGCGAAGTTCAGGATGGCCAGTTCCAGCATGGCCCCGGCGCCGACAAGCGCGTAGCTGCGGCCTCCCGCGAACCGCCTCGGCCCCTCGAAATTGACCAGCCCCAGCGACTCGGCCAGTTCCACATGGTCCTTCGGTTTAAACTCAAACTTTCTGGACTCGCCCCAGCGCCTTAATTCCACGTTATCCCTCTCGCCGTCGCCCCTTGGCACGCCAGGCGCCGGGATGTTCGGGACCCACAGCATCAGCTCGTCGAACTCAGCCTGTACAGCCGCCAGATCTTTTTCGGAACAGTCGAGCTCCTCCTTGAGTCTCTTTACCTCCTCGACCGCCTCTCTCTTCCGTTCGGACGGCAGATTCGGGATCGCCTTCGACAACTCATTCCGCCTCTTCCGAAGCTCTTCGACAGCCTGCTGCTGTCTGCGGCGCTTCTCGTCCGCGGCCAGGAGCCGGTCCACGTCCAAAGCGGCCTTCTTCTCGGCCACGGCCTTTCTGATCGCATCGGCGTTTTCGCGTATGAATTTTATGTCGAGCATCTCCGTTCCCCTTCCGGCCCCGTCCCCGATCGGGGGCCGTCTCATGCGCCATCCAGCCGCTCTCTGGGACCGGACATTACGCGGCGGCTCGCTCCCTTGGGGCGGAGGGTCGCGCGTATGCCCTGTACGCCTCCGCCCTTGTGGCGACACGGCTGGAGCGGGTAGTATAAAGCTGCTGCCGTTCCGGGCAATGTCCGCGCCGGTTGCCGGAGGCAAGTAATCGCTCTACGGTATTTTACGGCTTCCGGACCGGTCTGTTGAAAGCGACGCGCCGTGGGCGGTCCCTTCCGAGCCTAGCGACCGGTTTCCGGCGCTCCTCCCCAGCGGAGGCCGGTGGGGGTGCGCTGCGCGGCTGCGGCAAGGAGGGGGAAATCCGGACCAGCCGGGATGGCTTCGCGGCCTGTTAAGAGCCTACTCCAGCCCCCCGTCGGGAGGCGGGGAACGCTGAGCGCATAAGCTGTGCGCCGGAAGGTCTTCGGACAGGCCCTGAATCGCCTTGGCAGGGGTGGGGAATGAGCACATTGCGCGGCCCTGTCCCGTGGGTGGATCCGATATCAGCGCTCCGGTTGTGCCCGGAGGCGGGCCGGCGGAGACCAGGGGTCTGTCCAGAAACCTTTCGGAGGGGGAAGAGGAAACCTCGAACCCAAAGTTTCGCGCTCGAGGTTTTTAGATTAG
>JAOACM010000520.1 GCA_026417845.1 Planctomycetota bacterium
CCGCAGGGGCATATGACCGGGCGGAGGCTTTTTTGCATGGTTAAAGTCGCAACTCCATGTAGAACAATACGTTGCGCATAAATGTCGCCATCGGGACGGCGCGTCTTAACTCGTTGGTCATCAAAATGTTACGACTTTACGCAACAAAGCCATTAGGCTCCTGTCCGACTGGACTTAAGCAGTTTTATGCCGGGTTTCCAAGGCGGCATCCCCGCGGATCCGGCATCTGCAATTATGCCCCCTGTGCCCGAAGTCCCAAGACATCCGTTCCTCCCGCGTTTGCCCTGCGTGTTCCGGCGTGTTAGAATATATCCGACAGGCAGATCGTCCGGGGGCGAAATGGTTTCGACCGGATGACCGCTGGACGGTTGTCGCGCGCCGAGGTGGCCCGGAGGCCTCGCTAAACACCGGGCGCAACAAACATGCCAACTCCGAGTTGGCCCTGGCCGCCTAAACGATAGACGGCCCGGCGTCCGTGGCGGCGCCCGCCTGCCCCTGACGCCGTCGCGAAGCGGGCTGGCAGCGGGGAATCCCGGTCCGGGAGTCCCTGCGGCGAGATCTGATCGGACTAGCTCCGCCACGGGCCCGTCGCCGGGCGCCGGCGGGGCGAAGGCGCGGTAAATACGGCGACTACGCGCGTAGTGACGCCGCCCTGCGCATCTTGGGACCCGGGTTCGATTCCCGGCGCCTCCACCATGTGCCTCGTTGCGTCTTTCGGAACTATGCGGGAAGACGTTGCAGGCAGCGGAAATCCTTTTGTTTAAATCACCGTCGCGTTTTTCTTCCTTCCGCTCACTGCACCCGGATTTCGCGGTTTGCTGCGTCGGATTTTGCATCGCTTTTTCTTTTCGCGGAGGCGGTTGCGATGTCGGGCCGCAAAGGCGGCTGTCCGAGAGACGCAACGGACTGGCGTGGAGTGGTATGCGCAGGTTTTGCCTACGGCGCTCTCTGAAAGGCGCTTGGGGTAAAAATCGCGAAAAACGCAAATCTGCGGGAGCGTGTTCACTCTGGAGGGCTGGGGTAAGCCCCCCCCGCCGCCCGCGCAAATCTCCTCTCCCTCTCGCCCGGGGACATCGCAACCGGCTAACCGGCTCTGGCTGTCGCCCCGCTACTTGACTGACCGTCGCCGGTCGTGTTATCCTGTCGGCAACCGTGGAGGCGCGTTTTCGCGAAAGGTATTGCCCATGAGCAGCGAACAGAATAGAGGGAGCACGCCCGAGCGCCGCCAGTTCATCCGGGTGAAGATCGAGATACCGGTCAAGTACAAATTCCTGAGCCACGACCCCGGCTTTTCCTCCGACGAGATATTCGACGGAGTTACCAGCAACCTGTCCGCCGGCGGGCTGCTGCTCGTGGGACGGATACCGAACCTCAACTGGATTCCCGGGCTGCTGATGGAGCGCATAATAGTCGGGGTCAATATGCACATGCCTGGCTTCCCCGATCCGGTAAAGGCGCTATGTCGCGTATCGTGGCTGGAGGCGGTTGAGGAAAAGACCGGTCGCGCGGCTATGGGCCTGCGTTTCGCCGAGATAACCAAACAGCACGAAGACGTCATACTGCAGTTCGTGATCAGATCGCAGATGCCATAACCAGTCCGCTCCCGGACCGGCTCCAATGGCTGAAGAAAAGGAACCGCTCGGCATACTGGTGAAACCTGCCGGGGCCGATTGCAATCTGGCCTGCGATTACTGCTTCTATCGCGGCAAGACCGCCCTGTATCCGGAACAGAAGCGCCACAGGATGAGCGTCCGGACGATGGAGGAGATGCTGCGGCAGTGGCTGCCGCTGGCCGGGCCGAATCCCTGCGTAGGGTGGCAGGGGGGCGAACCTGCGTTGTGCGGGCTGGAATTTTTCGAACGGGCCGTGGATACTGCCGGGCGCCTCGCGATGCCCGGACAGCGCGTGGCGCATTCGATCCAGACCAATGGGACGCTGATAGACGACAGGTTCGCGGCCTTTCTCGCCCGCGAAGGGTTCCTCGTAGGCCTCAGCCTGGACGGCCCGCCGGAGATCCACAACGCCTGGCGCCGCGCGCAGGGAGGCAGGCCCAGTCACTCGCGGACGATCGAGGGCTACAAGCGCATGCGGGGCGCCGGAGCCATGGTCAATGCCCTGGTCGTCGTAACGCCGGGGAACGTTTCATGCCCGGACCGCATCCTGGACTACCTGTTTTCGCTGGATATAAGACACGTGCAATTCATACCGCTGGCCGAACGCGACGAGCGGACCGGGCGTCTGATAGAGGCCACGGTTGACGCGGAGGCCTTCGGCGAATTTCTGTGCCGCGCCTTCGACAGATGGGCCTCCGGCCCGCGCCCGGATTTCTACTGCCGCCTGTTCGACGAGATGCTCATCTATGTGGCCACTGGCGCGAAGGTAAGCTGCATGTTCAGAGAGGCCTGCGGCTCGTACGTCGTCGTGGAGCACAACGGCGATATCTATCCGTGCGATTTCTTCGTCTGTCCCGAATGGAAACTGGGGAACATCCTCCGGGATCCGCTGGAGAAGATAGTCGGGACGGAGAAGTTCCGGGCATTCAGGAGACGGAAGGCGGAGTTGCCGGCCCGATGTTCCGGATGCGAGTTTCTCGACTGGTGCCATGGAGCCTGTCCGAAGTACCGCGGGATGGACCCGGCCAGGCCGGATATGGAGTATTTCTGCCCCTCATACAGACGATTCTTCGCATACGCGAGGGCCAGGCTGGAAAATATGGCCGCGCGGTGGCGGCGGGGCGAATTGTCGTGACGCGCCGCCTCCCTCTTCGTAGGGCCACCCGTTTGTAATTGTTTGCCGCGTTCGGGCGGCGCTACTGCAGTGGCGTGCCCGAACGGCGCAACAGTGGCGCTGCTGCAAATGGGTCCGCTCTGCCCCCTGCGCCCCCACATATGGACACGGCAAACAATTACATCCGTTTCTGGAGGGAGCGAGCCGGTTGCGCTGTTGGGCCACAGGGTTCAGCTGTCATAGGGGACGCGACGGACGGGCGCGGAGGGATACGCGCAGGACCGTCTCCGACCCTCTCTGAAGGCCACTTGGGGTAAAAATCGTGGGAAGCGCTACGC
>JAOACM010000521.1:0-288 GCA_026417845.1 Planctomycetota bacterium
GCTTCACGGACTCTTCATACATCCTCGCAAGTATCGCAGCCTTTACCAGGACCCTTAGTTCCTCCACGGCGTATGGCAGCACGCGGACGACGACATGCTTGACGTCCTCCTGTCCCTTGACCGCCACATACACGTAATCTCCGGGAGCGAGACCGCCTATCTCGACGATCGTTCTGTTGCGTAAGTCTTCGCGCCATTCGACCGATGGGTTTGGAGGATCGATCGCATACTCCGGGCCTTCCACTGCCCTAAGCAGGTAGTTAGTCCTCCCTTCGCCGGCCATGAACT
>JAOACM010000521.1:298-3061 GCA_026417845.1 Planctomycetota bacterium
GGGCGACAACCACGCAGCAGTTATCGCTCGCGGGTCGTTCCTGACCGGCTTCGGAACCTTCCGGATCGGCCCCGGCCTCAGCACGATTATCACGGCTTCCTCGTCCTTCTCGGGCGGCGGATTCAGTTCCGCGTACCATAGCTCCTGAAACGCCCCAAGCGCCGCGGAAGCCCCAGGCATCTTTATGGGTTCGCCCTGATTGCGAACCTCGGACGTCTTGAAGACCCGCGAGTCCGGACCGTCCTCACGGGCATCCACGAGCGTCCCACTGACCCCTATCGCGGAGCATGTGACACGCGCGGTAAGGTCGTCGTTGCCCTCCGAACCTTTTGACGTTATTCGTTCCACCGAAATGACAAACGAAGAATCTCCGTTCGCATACCTGTCGGGGCCGATCATATCAAGCCTGACAGGACCATGCAACTGTCCGAAGTTATCGTAGAGAGTTGCCGAAACACAACCGTCACCGAAGGCCAGGTCGAGCTCCAGATGTCGGGACGCGAACGTGTTCGAATCCGGCGCTGTTTCATAAAGCAGGTATTCTCCCTTTACTCCGAAGACGGTTGTCGCGATCTCGACCCTTACTGCCTCCGCTCTGGAGTCGTCGAACGCCGGCGTTTCGAGAACACGCATGCAGAAACTGTCCGCGGCATCTACGAACGCACGGCAGCCCTTGGCGATTTCCGCGAGCGTATAGGTTTCCCGGTAGGTCCCGACCGTTGAAACCAGATCCGCCGTGATCTTACCTGCGCCATCAAGGAGTGGAGCGAAGCTCACGTTCCCAAGAACGAACGGATCCTGAAAAACGTCCATGCCTGCATCGAGCGGCGGCCCGCCGAACGCGCCCTTGCCACCTGGCAAACCAAGCTCCCTTGAGAAAATACGATCTGCCTCTTGGCGATTGATATCGTGTAAGCGCTCAACGGCGGGCAGGGGGGCAGTTTCTTCCGGTCGGCATGCGGGTTGATGCGGTCAAAGGGTGAGATGGCAGGGCTACGCCTGGGCGAAGGCCGCGGCAGGAGGCACTGCCGGACGGGCGGGCTTCAGTGTCGGAAGGATGACCCTCTTCCAGTTCGCCGGCAGCAGTTCATCCGCCTTGCTGCTCGGATGTGTGCTGACTCTGATCAGCACGTCCGCAAGGTATTCCCACGGATCAACGCCGTTCATCCGGCAACTCGCGAGAATCGAATACAGAATCGCCGCCCTGGCAGGCGCACCGGCGACTGCGCGCATGGGCAGGAACGGCGCGCTCCGGCCCGCAGGGGGCCTGTCGGCCTGTCCGCGCTGCGGCAGGCGCGCAGGCGCTTTCATCTTACCCGCGGCGGCGGATCGAGGCGCGGGAGGCCTGGCGCCGGTGCAGGCGCCGGCGGCTTTTTCCAGCCTATGCTTCCAATACTGGAACGCGGACGGTGCCAGGCCGTAGCGCGAGCAGAACCTGGCCTGAGACAGCCCGCTCTCCTTGAACCGCGCCAGCCGCCGCTCCCACTGGCGGCGGACCCTTGCCCTGCGTCCTGTCCCTGACGCCTGCGACCGATGTGCCGCGAGTGCTGCGTGCGCCATGCATGTGCCCTCCTCAAGCGCCCGCAGCGCATCATCGGCAACGCCCGTGCCTCTGGGAAGATGGTCACGGTTGGACGCTTACGGAACGGGTATTCTCCGAACGGCGGGATGACCTCGAGATTCCCTCCATAACCGGCGGAGCCCGCTCTTTCCCGTTCATTATTAGTGGGCATTCCATATGCTATGAGGTGATAATTGATGTCGAAGCTGTCATCTGGCTGACGGCGGTCCGGATGCGGAACATCCCGAAACGGCACAGGACCGAGGAGCATTCTTCTACCCCATTCCTCCAGCCCCCTCCATGGCCTGAACATCTCCATCGCCGCAGGCGCCACGACCTGTGATTCCGTTGTCAGAGGAACCGACGAAAATCCGAACTGCCATTGATCCTGAAACCATCGATCTTCTCCCCGCACTATCCTCACGATGTCGGGTAGATTTCTTCCTACAACAGCCGAAAGAGAGAATGGCGATGCCTTATCTTCGAACACGTAAACCTTCTCGGCTATCTCGGCGTTGGAAAGGAGGATCGTCGGCGAGGTCATCAGACGAACTCTGTCCGCTCCCAGCACGCTAACGCCGTCCCGGACTTCGAAAACAATGTCCACGACTGCTGCGTGCGTGAGCCCTTCCACACGAAACTCCGCGATCCCTTCGCCAAGGAATTCGCGGCACTCGTCCTCCGAAAAAACCTTTTCCGCTGGAAGTTCTCCACCTATTATATGCTCAAGAATCCTTCCTCTTTCCCGGTATATCCTGACGCGCTTGCAAGGTCCCGCTTTAACAGGATCGTCCGCAAGGTTTGGTTTTTCGATCCTCAAACTCATCATCCAGCGGGGTAGAAGCTGCGGCAGTCCGATCCTCTTTACGATAAGACGGGCCATGTCGACCATGTCCTCGTCTCCATCATCACCGGTTGTATCTTTATCTATCCGCGCCATTCCGGACTCTTTCCTTTCCGGCAGATCGTCATCGTCGCAGTTCACCAACACGACGGCTCCCCTTTCTCTTCCCCAAGTATCCTCTCCAACGTCGTCTTCATCGTTAACCACACCATCGCGATTCGAGTCCGCGTCTATGTCTACGACGATCAGGACAATCTGCTCCTTCAACATCGCCGTTCCGCCGGTCGCCAGGGGGACGATGAGGTCGTACAGCCCCAGCGGCGCGTAGCGGCCGATGCGGACGTCAAGCGCGATGCGG
>JAOACM010000522.1 GCA_026417845.1 Planctomycetota bacterium
GCCGTAATACATGAACGTTGTCAGCTGCGTCTGGCGCTCGCGGAGCTGCTCGACGATGCGCGTGCCATTCACGATCTCCGCATGTGGGATATAAGCGAGGAACTTGTCGATATCGTAGGCCCGGAAGGTCATATCGCCTTCGCACAGGAGCGTCAGCTCGGTGTCGGACTGCGAGACGCCCTCGCAGAGGCATCGGTACACGCAATGGCCGTAGCCCGGCTTCGTCTCAACGATCACTTCTGCCCCAGCCAGCCTGGCTTGTTCCGCGGTACGGTCCGTACTGTTGTTATCCACGACGATGACGCGGCGGACGGCGGGGTGGGAGGCAAAATCGCGGACAGCCTGACTGATACTGGCCTCATCGTTGTAAGCGGTCAGCACAACGGTCAACGCCGGGTTCGAGGGAGGGTTCCAGACTACCACTCGTTCGCGCCTCTTGCTCTTCAAGAGCACGAAGAGGTCGATCGCGGACAACCCTGCTCCAGTCCAGAGGCCCACTCCCGAAGCGAGATAAAGCTGCTCGACCCAACGCGGGATCGCCGATTTTCCCAGTGCACGCAGGACGACGTCAACGGCTGAAGCGGCGGCGAAGAGCGCCAGCCCCGCGAGAATCGCCAGCACGCCGTAGAGAAGCAGAGGGGCGGCGGCCAGCTTGGTGGTTGCACGGCTGTCACGATCAGGACTCATGAATAGGCCACGGCCGCCGGGTTTCCCGGTAAAACATCATTGCAGCCCGCGCTGCCTCCAGCGAAGCAGTGTGACAGCGGGCGCCGGATCATCCCGGCGGCCGCAAGTACATCATGTTAACACCAGCCTTTCATCGCGCCCCACTGTCCGCGGGACAGCAGCCTGCCTCTGCGCGGACGCCCTGCCTCAACAGGCGCGGAGCGGGGTAAGCTGGTACCGGAATGCAGGCGGGGCTGGCCGGACGGGGCGCGTGCCTGGTTTTGTTGGGGCTGGCAGCAGGGCTTCTGCCGGACGGGCAGAGCCGGACTCGCAAGGAGAGCACGCCCCCTGCCCGAGTCATCGTGCATTATCCCGAGGAAGGGACGGTCTTTCCACCAGATTTTGCGCCGCCGACGTTCCTCTGGCAGGAGCTTGCAGAAGCCTCGGATTCATGGGAAATCGAGGTGCATTTCTCGAGCGGCGCCTCTCCGTTGCGCGTGCGGGCCGCCGTCCGGCGCCCGGAGCCGGGCCCCGTGGATCCCGCAGCCGCCGGGCCCACGAACCGGCCGCCTGAGCTCTCCCCGGAAGAGCGTGCGTCCTGGGCCTGGAAGCCGGACGCGGCCCTGTGGGAGGAGATCCGCCGCGGGTCGCTGGAGAGCCCCGCGACGGTGACGATCACGGGGACGTCTGACGGGAAAGCGGTCAGCCGCGGCTCGGTGCGCATCCTGACATCCAGAGATCCTGTGGGCGCGCCCGTCTTCTACCGCGACGTGCCGTTGATGCCGTCCGAAACAGAGAAGGGCGTGATCAAGCCCCTCGCTCCCCGTCTGCTGCCCCTTGTCAAGTGGAGGCTGCGGTATGTCGACGAAACGGAGAGCCGTGTTGTGCTCGACAACCTCCACACCTGCGCCAACTGCCACTCCTTCTCCGCGGACGGGCGTACGCTCGGCATGGACCTGGACGGTCCACACAACGACAAAGGACTCTACGCCATCGTGCCTTTGCAGCCCCGTACGGAGATCCGCAACGAGCACGTCATCTCCTGGAAGAAGTTCCGCAACCAGATGGAGCGGGACAAGCGGATCGGCTTCATGAGCCAGGTTTCGCCCGACGGCCGCTTTGTGATCACTGCCACGCAGGTGCAATATTACGTCGCCAACTTCAGGGATTACAGGTTTCTCCAGGTGTTCTATCCGACACGCGGAATTCTGGCCTGGTATGACCGGCTCGACGGCGTGATCCGCCCGTTGCCCGGGGCCGACGACCCCCGCTACGTCCATGCCAACGCAGTCTGGAGCCCCGACGGGAGCTATCTCGTCTTCTCCCGCGCCCCGGCCACGGAGGCGTATCCGCCCGGAAAGAAGCTGGCTGAATTTCCCAACGATCCCAACGAAGTCCAGATCCGTTACGACCTTTACCGGATCCCCTTTCGCGGCGGCGCCGGCGGGCGCGCCGAGCCGGTGCGCGGCGCTTCCGCCAACGGGATGAGCAACACGTTTCCGAAAATCTCGCCCGATGGCCGGTGGATCGTGTTCGTCAAGTGCCGCAACGGGCAGCTGATGCGGCCCGACGGCGAACTGTGGATTGTTCCGGCCGCCGGCGGCGAGGCGCGGCGGATGCGCTGCAACACGCGGCTGATGAATTCGTGGCACAGCTTCTCGCCGAATGGCCGGTGGCTGGTGTTCTCCTCAAAAAGCCGGTCTCCTTATACGCAACTGTTTCTGGCGCATATCGACGAAAACGGAATGGACAGTCCGCCGGTTCTCATCGAGGACGCAACAGCCGCCAACCGTGCGGCCAACATCCCGGAGTTTGTCAATATCGGAAAAGGCGGCCTGGAAAGAATCACGGCGCCTGCGGCGGAATTCTACCGGCTGTATGACATCGCCTATCAGTTCACAGAGGCGGGCCGCATGGAGGAGGCCCTGCGTGCGTGGCGGGAGGCGCTTCGGCTTGAGCCGGACGACGCAAAGGCGAACAACAATCTCGGCGGCCTGCTGCTCCGGCAGGGGCAACTGGAAGAAGCGGAGGCCCTGCTGCGGAAATCGCTGGCAGCCGATCCCGAACTGGTGGGAGCCCGCAACAACCTCGGGCTGCTGCTGATGCAGCGGGGGCGGTGGGAAGATGCGCGGAGGGAATTTGAACAGGCTCTGCGCGTGGCGCCCTCCTCGGCGGAAGCGCGCGTCAATCTCGGCGCGGTTCTGCTCGTGCAGGGCCGTCCCGCGGAGGCGGTCAGGCTCCTGCGCGAAGTTCTGGCAGCGGAGCCGTGGCGCACCGAGGTGCGCGCGAACCTCGCCTGGATCCTCGCCACAAGCCCGGACGCCTCTGTCCGCGACGGCCGTGAAGCAGTTCGGCTGGCTGAAGAGGCGCTCGCCCTCGGCG
>JAOACM010000523.1 GCA_026417845.1 Planctomycetota bacterium
CTTCCCAGCAGCCAAGTTCCTGCAGCGTTCCGCCAGATCCGGCCGGAGGTTTTCGGACAGGCTCTAAATGACATGCGCGATAGCCGGGAGAAGCGGGAGGCCAGCTTCTACCTGGGTATCGGCGTTCCCTTCGGGGCAGCTTCTCTGGGCGGCTCGGGAGTAATATCTGTTGGAGTTTCGGGGATCAGCGGGAATTCCACCCAGTAGGGGGTGAAGCCGGCCGAAGTCTTCGTCCGCCTTATTTCCCGCACGTGGGCCACCGGGCGGATCTTCGATACTTTGCCGTCCGGGCCGAGCTCAGCTCGGCTCTCGATAAAGATATACAGCCCGTCGTTCATCTTCTCGACGTCGAACGCCGGCCTCACCTCGGCCCTTTCCCTTCCCTCCTTATCCTTGTACTGCAACAGCACGCCGCGGAACGGGACGTTTTTCCCCTCGTGGTTGACAGCTTTTACCTCCCACGCCTCTTCGCCCGGCTCGCGCCAGCCATCGGGGAATGTTCCAGTCGCGGCGATCCTGATCCGCTGGCGGCCCCAGTAGGTCCGGAGCTCTCCGGATTCCGCATGCCAGCGGTAAGTTGTCGCGTCGCCGGCCGGTTTACTCATCACCAGCGAGGCAGGGTTCTCCGGCAGCGGCGCGTAAGGATTGCAGCCTGACGTCCACACGGCGCTGAAGGTGGCCCCCGCCGCCGCAAATACCGGCTTTGCCAACACCAAGATGCTGCCCGCCCGGAACATGACAGGTATCCCCAACATCCCGTTTCCCGCCGGCGTGCGGCCCGGCTTCCAGCGGCGCGCGGGAGTGGAGGCGCCGCCCAGACATAACACAAACCCTCAGGCCCAGCCTCGCAGGACCTCGCAGAAGGCTCAATAAAAGAAAAGGGGGAGCGGTCGTGCTCCCCCTTCCCCATGCCGCGCCTCAATTACTCGCCGTACACGACCGTGGTGCTCTTCGCGTACATGCCGAGGATGTTGAGGTACTCGTAGTCCACGTGATGGACCTTCGTGATGGCGCCGTCGCGCGCAGCAGCGTTCACAGAGGAATCGCCGAAGGCTACGAGCACTACGCCGGTCGCGGAGGCCTTGCCGACCTTCGTCGCCTTCACATTGTTATCAACGACCTGGCCCGGACCCTTCGTAAACACCAGCGAAGCAGCAACCGGCCCGCCAACCGCGACGCCGCACCCTCCGCACAGCGCCAGAACAGCCACCATGGCCAACTTCTTCATAGCTCCTCCTCCTCCTCTAACCCCATGTCTCCGGGCGTCTGCCTCCCCCCGCGGGAGATTCGCCCACCTCATCCCCTGAGCTCCAAACGCTCACTGAGTCGCAGCATGTTAAGTTCCCGCCATATCCTTGTCAAGAGCGAAATCGAGGGAGACCGTTTTTTTGCCTGCGCCAGCCCCCCCGGCCATCGGCCCCTGGGCGCGCTCCGGCCGCCCCCCCGGCACCCGCCTATCGGCGTCGCTCCCGTTCGGGCGCCCTCCTATTCCTGCCCGTTGCGTTACTCCGCCAGGATCCTTCGCCGGCGGATTGCGAGTGTCCGAGTTCTACGCCCAAAGTCTCCCCCTTTTATCCGCTCCCCTTCCTTGTTCCTTGACTGCGCTGTCTCTTCATGGACAATCCAGCCAGTACGCGGCTGGCTGGCGGAGCGGGAGACCGGTCATGCGGGCGGATGCTGCTGCACGCCCTTTTTCTGTTACCGGACCTGCCGATGGCGGGGCTCCGCCGCAATGTTCGGGCGGCCGACTCTGTTCCGTCCCGCTCCGTGCGAAAGCCCGGCTTGGGCCGATGACTGGCGCGCCGGCCGCCATCCTGTCGCTTGGGCGAGGCGGGGTACCCTTATCGAGAGGGGATGGCCGGAGCGTACGGTTCGCGCCTTGCAGGAAGCCGTAGGCTTTCCGGCCGCCTGCCGGGCCAAGCTCTATCTGGAGGGGAGGTGCGATATGAATAGATGGGCATCCCTGGCATGCGCCACCGCGACGGTTATGTGCGGCCTGGCATCGGGAGGAGAAACCGGGCCGGCGGGAGGCGGGCGCGCGGATGCGGCGCAGACAGTCAAACCGATCAGGGATCCGTTCCTGGCGGATGATCGGTCGAACGACTCGCCTGCCCTGATCACCGGCAGTCTGGACCTGATGGGCGTCTGGTATAAGCACGACCCGACGGGACATCACGAAAGGCCCGCTGCGAGCGGCGTGATGGGCGGGCTGACGCTGGTCGGCGGTTACGATATGTTCAATGTGACGATGGCCATCCACGGCGGCGGATTGAGCGACGACGAGCCGAGGTGGGATTTTGATCTGGACCGATGGGATTTCCGGCTGGATTTCAGCGGCCGGTGCCCCCGAAGGATAGGCCCGGTTTCAGGATACCTCAAGGCAGGCTACCTGCATTCCGGCTATTATTTCGACCACCGTGGCTTCGATTACGACGTGGACATTGACGTCCTGTACTTCGGCGGGGGAGTCTCGGCGCGGGCGACAAAGGGGTTCGGCGTATGTGCTGAGATATATGGTGGTCCCGCGTGGGGGGAGGGGGTGAGGAACAACGGATTCCGGCGCCGGGAGACTGGCGAAGGCGGGGCTGTATACGGAAGCGTGGCCGTCTACATGAGCTACAACATTGAACGGGGACTTTATCTGTCGGGCCGGCTGGGCGTCCAAGGTCGGTACGTAGACGTGGACGACGTCGAACAGAACGTGGAGATGGCCGGTTTCGGCGGGGTGGTTTTGAGCTGGCGATTCTGAGCCGCGCCCCGGCGTGTTCTTTCGTTCCCAGCGCCGCCGCCGGCGGTTGGATTCTGGGGCGAGGAAGGATGTTTTGAGCGACGATGCTTCTGGTGCCGTTGGCCTGCACTCGAGCCGAACTTCCGCCCGAGATAGCTCCGGAGGAAGATCGGAGGATATTAGAATATCAATGCAGGGGAGCCGGCGGGCCGCGGGCAGAGCTTCAGACTGCGCGTGGGGGGTTGGATGGAGAAGCAGCCGTGCCTGGCTTGAATCTGCGCGGATCTAAGCCGTATCTTCTGACCCTGAGCCCCAT
>JAOACM010000524.1 GCA_026417845.1 Planctomycetota bacterium
GGCTTGGATCTGCTTCTCCGCGATTTTTACCCCAAGAGCCCTCCAGAGATCGCTGGAGGTAAGCTGAGCGCCCCCCCTTAACCGCCCGTCGCGTCATTCCTGACAATCACCCCTGCAGGCCAACAGTGCACCGGCTCGCTAAAAAATTGCCGCCCTTGGAACTGACCGACATGTCCGTTGCGTTATGCACGTAGTTCCGCCCGGTGCACAGGGCATCTTAGTGGCGCAAAATGCCTTGCCAGGTTCCGATGAAAACATATTGACGCTCGCAACCTGCGCATTTAGAATCCCACTTGGCAAAGGGGGGGGACGACTTCCGCTCGGGATTGTCGCTCTGATCGGGAACGTTTCTTTGGCTTCCGGAGATTGAAGCGGGAGCGATTAAGAACCTGGTGGCGCGGTGTTTGCATGGGCCGGTAATCGGCCGTCAGGCCGTGTGGGACAGAGTTCCCGTCGGAGACGCGAATCGGGGCCGCTGTTAGGAACCTGTCCAGAAACTTCCCGTCGGACGCGTGGATCGCTGAGTGTATAGACTGCGCGCCGGAGGTTTCCGGACAGGCTCCAGGGAGGAGAGACGGTGGAGATCATCATCTCTGGGAAGCACACCCTCGTAACCCGCGCGATGGAGGATTATGCTCGAGGCAAAGTGGAAAAGCTGGACAAGTTCTTCGACGGCATCACCACGGCAAGGGTTATATTAAAGGTTGAAGATAATCGCAAGACGGCGGAACTGATATTGTCTGTGGCCGGCGGGGGGCAGATCGCGACGGTCGCCGAGGGGAAAGACATGTATGCTGCTCTGGACAAGGCCGTCAGGCGCATGAAGGAAAACCTGAAAAAGCATAAGGCAAAGTTGCGGAGACGCCACGATACGACTATCAAGGCGATGATAGCGAATCGTGCGGGCAGAGGCGGCATGGGAGTCGGCGAACGGATAGACGAAGAGGACGAGGAAGAGGAGGAAGGAGAAGAAGAGTAAGGCGCCGCATGACGAAGTCGGCAGGCCATGATCCCGGTTGCCGGCGATCCTTTTCGCGGACCGCCGGTTATCGCCCAGCGCGATCGCCGGGCGTCCTCGGGGAAGCGCCAGCCGGCCGGAGGCGATCGGGGGACAGTACCTTGAGGCGGCGCGGTTTTCGCGGCACCGGGGTTGCGTGGGGAATCGGGAGGACACATGAAGCTGAGCGAAATCATCTGTGACGAGGCGATTCTCGATGACCTGCAGAACACGGAGAAGAGAGGCGCGATCGAAGAGATCGTAGACGCGCTGGTGAAGGCGGGAAAGATCGAGAAACAGGCGCGCCAGAAGGTCGTCAAGGCATTGATGGACCGCGAGGACCTGGGGTCCACAGGCATAGGCATGGGCGTGGCCGTGCCGCACGCCAAGCACGACAGCGTCTCCGGTCTGGTCGGTGCTTTCGCCCGGTCGAAAAAGGGCGTCGCCTTCGATGCGCTGGATGGCGAACCGGTGTACGTGATTTTCCTGCTCCTGTCTTCGAAAAGCGCGTCGGGATCTCATCTTGAGGCGCTGGCGTACATATCCCGCCTCCTGCGCGACGACAACTTCGTGAGGTTCCTGAAGGAAGCGAAGGACAAAGAGGGAATCAAGGAACTGCTGCGGGAAGGCGATCAGAATCTGGGTGTTCAGTAGAATCGGGCGGCGAACATGCCGGCGCCACCTCGCCGGGGGGCGTGCGGCGGACGGGCATCGAGGGGGAGATCGGAGGAAGGTCCGATGGGCGAGCACACGGTAGCGGTGTCGGACGCTACATTCAAGAGCGAGGTGGAAGACAGCAAGGGGATAGTATTGGTGGATTTCTGGGCCCAGTGGTGCCCCCCGTGTCGCGCCATAGCGCCGCACCTGGACGCCATAGCCTCCGAGATGGCCGGGAAGCTGAAGGTATGCAAGGTTGACGTGGATGAGAGCCCCGATGCGGCATCGAGGTACGAAGTCCGCAGCATACCCTGCCTGATCATTTTCAAGGACGGCAGGGAAGTGGACAGATCGGAAGGGGCGAAATCGAAGGGCGACCTGACCAACTGGATCAAGAGGCATCTGACCACATAGGGGCGGATCCCGCGGAGGCCGCGAGTTCCGCCGGCCGGACGACCGGGGCGGCTACAGCTGGGAGCAGCGTGCTGCGGCCTTTTGAGCGGCGCGGACTTCTACCCGCCCGATGCCGGTTCCTTCACCGCCTCCGTGTAGACCTCGACCGTGTCGGCCGCCATCCTGTTGACGGTGAAATCCCTTTCGACCAGCGCGCGGCCGGCCTCTCCCATCCTTGCGCGGAGCTGTCCGTCTCTGAGGAGGACGCCCACCTTTTCCGCGATCGCGCGGGCATCCCCTGCCGGGACTATGTAGCCGGTCTCGCCATCCTTCAGGACGTCATAGACTCCGCCGACACCAGCCGCAACCACCGGCACTCCGGCGGCAAGCGCTTCCAGCACGCCGATGCCGGAACCTTCCTGAAGCGAGGGGTGCACGACCACGTCCGCCTCGGCCAGCACGGCGGCGGAGTCTATCGGGTGGGTGTAGAAGGTAAGGCAGCGGTCGAGTCCGAGCCGGGAGGCGAGACGGCGCAGGCGGCGTTCCTCAGGCCCCTCGCCAGCCAGGAGGAAACCGGCTTTGACGTCCGAATCCGCGAGGATGCGGGCGGCTTCGATGAAATATTCGAAAGCCTTCCTTTTTGTCAGGCTGCCCACGGCCGCGACGACGGGATCGCCGCTTTCCCTGGGGACGTGCCGTCTGAAGCGGGATGTATCTATCCCGATGGGGATCAGCCGGATGCGATCCTTCGGAATCTTTATGTCGTTCACCAGGTTCTCCCGGATCACCTGGCTTACGGCTATCAGGCGCGCGCAAAGGGGCGGGAACACTACGCGCCCGGGCTTCAGTATGTGGTGGCAGGTGACCACGCAGGGCACGCCAAGGTCCCCGGCCAGAGGTTCCGCGAGGCTCACGGCGAAGGCGGATTGCGCGTGGATCAGCCTTGGACCGAATCGGCGGGCGAACTCCCGCACCGCGCGGAAGCAGAACACGGC
>JAOACM010000052.1:0-13779 GCA_026417845.1 Planctomycetota bacterium
ACCCCGGTATCTCCGCGCGCAGACGGTACCGCAGGGTATGCTCCCCGCGCCTCAGGAACGTGACGAAGAACGCTACCTTCGCATCCCGCAGCTCCATGTTGCTGCACAGCCCGTCCCCGTACCGCGTCCCGCTCTTCAGATCCACCGGCTCGCATCCCGCCGGCTTCATATCCTCGAACACCATGTACTCGTAGTCGTTGCCGGCCTTTATCTTCAGCTCGACCTCTATCTCCTCGCCGCTGGTCACGACCTCGCCCATCTTCAGCGGCGTCTTCTCCCACTCCAGCCGTTTCTCCTCGATTTCCCTGCCCGATGCGTCCTTCGACTTTACGGTCGCGGTCTTCGGTTTGCAGCGGTAGTAGGACCGCGTTATCCATATCTCGTTGCCCGCGCCCTTTATGTCCTGTTCCTTCGTGAAGTACTTCAGGCTCACGTTGTAGTACAGCGCGCCCGGACCATCCTTCGATATCCTGACGGTCCTTGCGCCCGTCGGGATGTCCGACCCCTTCAGCACGAAGCTGTTGTCGAAGCCCCACATGTTGTCCTTCGTGACGTTCACTTTTTTCTTCACGCCCTCGAAGTCCACCGTGACGGTGTATTCGGGGTTGAGCTCATCGGTGGAGCGCATGAAGCTGGACAGCGCGTAGATGACATTGGCGGTGTCCTTGGTCGAGCGCCACCTGAGACCCTTGCGGTTGTTGAGCAGCCATTTCACGAGCCTGTAGGAATCCTCGCTCTTCGGATCAACCGCCGCGACGGCCCTGAGCGCCCAGGCGTTGGTCTCGATGTCGTCCCAGTACCAGCTCCACCAGCGCCCGCTCTGGGGGTTCTCGAACCACATGGTGCCGGCGTCTTTGTCCTCCTTTTTCCACTGCATTATGTTCTCGACGGCGATCTTCGCTTTCTCCCTGTCGCCCAGTTCTTGGAACGTCAGGGCCAGGAGGGATTTGCCGTAGATGTTCAGGTTGTCGCGCTTGTTCCACAGCAGGTTCAGAGCGGCGTCGTTCTTCCGCCTGTCGAGCGCCAGTACATAGGCCGCATAGGCGGCTTGCTCGCGGTTGTAGAACTTCGCCCTGTCCGGGTCCTTCTCGGCGGCCACCAGAGAGGCCATCTCGCCTTCAAGGAACTTCAGCCCCCGCTGGCGGCGGTTCTCGTCTACTCCGGTCACACCGGCGTCCCTGGCGATCTTCAGGCCGTAGAGGACGTATGCGGTCATAGAGGGGTTGCCGGAATCGCCGCGCCACCAGCCCCAGCTCCCGTCGGCGTTCTGGAACCCGTACAGCCTGTTGAGCCCTGCGTTTATGATGTCGGCCATCCTGCTCGAATCGAAGACCGGCGAATGCCAGTAGCCGCGTTTCTGGGCCGCCTCGGCATCGGGCAGCTTCCCGCGGCGGTTGCGGAGGTCCTCGAGGTTAAGCCCGGTGTCGCGGAGCGTCTTCTGGACAAGCACCGCCGGCAGGAAGCGGCTCATCGTCTGCTCGGTGCAGCCGTAGGGGTAATCGAGCAGGTAGGGCAGGGCATCAAGCATCGCGCCGGCTATCGAGGGCGACAGCGTCACGCGCAGCTCCGTCGCCTCCGGCTTTATGTCTGCCGGCAGCTCTATCGGGACCCCGCGGCTCCCGCTTTCCTGCGGCCTGTAGGCGCCGTTGCTGGCCACGAACTTCTCGGTACCGTGCACGAAGGCCGGGAAGCTGAGCTTCATCGCGTCGGATTCCTCGTCCGTCAGCGCCTTGACCGCTATTGTCGGCTGGCCTTCGCGCAGGACCTTGACGCGCCAGTCCAGTCGCTTCTCGCCGCCCGCCGGCACCTCGACGTCCACCGACATGGGCGCGGAGCAGCCGAGAATATCCGGCGGTATCGTCAGCTCGCACTTCGCCCTCTTGGCCGATTTGAGGTAGTTGTGCACATTCGCCGACAGCACCACCTCGTCCCGTTCAACGAAGAACCTCGGCGCCTGCAGCCGGACGATCAGATTCTTGGTCGTTACCACGCCGATCTTAGCCGATCCGACCTGGGTGGTCTTCGTCAGGCCTACCGCGGAGGCGCGCCAGGTCGTCAGGTTGTCCGGGAACACAACCTCGATCGTCGCCCTGCCGTCCGGCCCGGTCACAACCGTCGGGGCCCAGTGCGCCTGGTCCGCGAAGTTGGAACGGATATCCGGCATGGCGAGAGCCTCGCCGGGTCCGTCGCCTTTCTTTCGCGTCTCCAGTTTGTCTTTCGCCTCGGCCTCGGCTCCGTCACGGTCCATACCCGGGGCTGCGGCCTTGGCGGACTCCATGGGCGCGCCCGCCCGTTCGGCGGCTGCCGGGAGCGCGTTGCCCGCGGCATCCGCCGCCCTGCGCAGGCGTGCACCGCCTTCCCTGGCGCCGAACTGCCCGCCGCCGATGCCGGTCTCCTGCAGGGCTTCCTCCAGCTTGTCGGCCTCGTCCCAGCGGCCCGACCCCCAGCCGTTCCAGTTCGGCGGCGCCCAGCGGACGTTCTTGTACTGCCGCCGCGGGTTGCCGTCGTGAGCGGTCGAACCGTAGCCGGACTGGAGCGATGAGACCAGCCGCACGCCCAGGTGCCTTCGCCGCCCGTAGAAATACTGCCGGATGTCCGGCGCGAGATCGCTCTGGAAGTAAAGCACTGACGAGTCGAACAGGCTCAGCGACACCTCCGCCTGCACGGGCCTGCCTTCGTTGTCCGTCGCACGGATGGTGAGCGTGCCCTTCTCGCCGGGTTTGTAGACCTGCTTGTCGGCCTCCACGGCGACGTTCATGAAGTTCTTCGACGGCGGTACGAACATCTCCCGGTTCTCCACGAACAGCTTCCCGTCGCGGATCGCGGCCGCGCACAGGTAGAAGTTCGGGACGTGTTCCTTTTTGATCGGGATGTCGAGCAGCGTCGTCTTGCGTGGCAGGTGCAGGACGCGGGCGTCCAACAGGAGATTGCCCGCCTCCTGGGTCAAGAGCACCCAGGCGCCGGCGTAGTTGGAGTTCACCATGACGCGGGCCGTATCGCCCTCGGAGTACGACCGCCTGTCGGTTATGATCTCCACGTCGCGATAGCGGTACCTGGCGCCGTCGAAGTTGTCGCTGGCGACCCAGACGGCCGTCCACCCCTCGACCTTCTTGCCCCAGGCGTCTTCCGTCTCGAAGGCGACCTTGAACTGTCCATCCTCGTCGGCCGTGTGCGCGAAGAAGGCCCGGCCGTCGGCATCGGTGGCCAGGTCCCTCGAGTAGAGCGGCTTTTCCTCCACCTTCCCGTCGCCCGATCCGGCGCCGAGTATTTTCGAGACCTTGACCTTGCCCCTGGCGCTGACGGGTGCCTCGTCCGGATTAAGCGTGCGTATCTCGAACTCGATCTTGTCCCCCGGCCTGTAGAAGCCGTTCTTCGCATCAACGAACGCGTAGAACTGGCTGCGGGTGACCTTGACGGTCCCCGATCCGGTTATGTTGCGTCTGGAAAGGTCCACGACGGTCGCCTCGATCAAGTACTGCTGGTCCTGATCCGGGAAGCGTTTCGCTATCTCCGCCGTCTCGAACTCGATGGCGACCGTGCCGTCCTTGTCGAGCGCCTTTTCACCTTCCAGCACCAGCTCGCGCGCCGGCTGCGCCCTTCCGCCGCCCCACCACCAGCGGCCCTCCCAGTCCCAGTAGTATGCCTTGCCGTAGCCGCGGCCGTACAGCCAGTCGTAAGGCCCGGCCGGCTGATAGACGTGCCTGTACGGTTCGCGGAAGACCCTGTACGTCGCCTTCCCTTCGGCCACCGGAGCGCCGAAATAGTACTTTGCCTGTATCCTGGCGGTGACCTTTTCGCCGAGCCTGGCCTGAGTGGCCGACGGAAGCACCGTCACCTCGAACTCAGGCTTCTTGTACTCCTCAACGCGGAAGTGTTGCCCGGGCGAGCCGGCGACGGGAATATTCGACCCGGGGACCTCGACATGCATCCGGTACATGCCCAGCGGCGGTTCCTGGCCAAGTATCAGCTTGTCGTCGGCCGTGCCGAACTCGCCCAGCCTCAGCGTCCGCTCGTATATCTTGTTGCCCTTCGGATCCGTTACCGTGACCTTTATCATCTGTCCGACGGGAACGTTCCTGTATTCCCCGCCCTCGTACAGGCGCACCATGTGTTTGAAATTGACCGTCTGCCCCGGCCTGTAGACCGGCCTGTCGGTGTATGAGTAGACCTTGTAATGCCTGCCTTCGCCATCGCCGTACCAGCCCCACCATCCGTCGTCGGTCGTGGCGTACCGCCCGTTGATATTGACGAACGCCTGGATGTTCCTCCCGCTCCGGCGGTCGCCACCCGATCTGAAAGAACATAGACCGAGCTCGCCAGTCGTTATCTTCGTCGCCTGGTACCGCCTGCCGTTCCCTTCCCACCAGAACTCGCCGACCGTGACCTCCGCCCTCTCTATGGGCTTGCCTGTCGCCGCATCGGCCACATAAAAGCGGAACTCGCTGCCGGCGGCCTTCTTTACGACGGCGATGTCCGATATGACCACCAGCGTCCTGGCCGTCACGCCCCCGCCGGCTGCTTCGACGAGGTACGCCCCGATCGAATCCAGTGGAGTCTCGACTTTATCCGCGACCGGCCGTCGGTCCTTTTTATCCGAGGTCTTGAAGTCCCATTCGGCGACCTTCTCCCCTCGGAAGCGATGGAACCTGTCGTTGTGCCAGAAGGCCTGCGAATAGGAATCCCAGCCTCCGTGCTCTGCGAACGGCTTTATGTCGGCGATCACATCCTCCAGCTTCACGCGGAAGGCCGAAAGCCGCACGGCGTCGAGGTTGCGCGAGTGCATATCGAGGATGACTTTCCTGCCGGGGAGCTGCGCGAGCGGAGCCGACAGGTTAAGCTCCTTCCTGGCGATCTCGTCCAAGTGGTATTCCGCCGACTCGCGATATTCGCTTTTCGGATACTGCGCGAGGAGCTGCCGGAATTCCCGCTCGGCGCCAGGCAGGTCATTGCGATCCTTGAGGATCAGGCCGATGCCGTACTGGGCCGCGTCGGCGAGGAAGTTGCCGGGGTACTTAGACTGAACCTCGCGCAGGATATTAAGAGGGTCCTCGTCCGCCGGAGTACCGGGCAGCCACTGCGGCCGCAGAAACATCGCTTTCCGGTATACGGCCAGAGCCGCAAGCTCCTTCTTATTGCTCGTGTCGAGCCTCACGACTTCTTCGAGCAGGAAGAGCACCTTCTGTTTGTCGGAAAGATCCTTCGAGTACTTATCGGGCACGACAGTTGCCGCGGGCTGGCCGGCGGTGCCGGCCGCCGCGCCGGAGCCCTCGACCGCCTGAGGAACGGCCATCCGCTGACGGAAGCGCCCCCACTGCCAGCCTGTCCCGGCGATGGCCCGCGCAAGGTCGAAGTTGCAGCTCACCGCGTCCCGGCGCAGGTCCTCCGCATCCTCCGCCCTCGCTCCGGCCGGCGGCGTCTTCAGGAAGCCCAGATAGAGTTCTCTGGCCGTCTCCAGACATTCGATCGCGACCTTTCGGTCCTCCGCCTCGAAGCTGGTATACTCCCATCCCTCGCGCCACGGTCCCCCGCGAACCGTCTCCTCGCCCTTCCTGTACCCCCACTTGGGCATATCCAGGCGCATCGCGCCCATCAGGTGCCGGAAGCGCGGCTCCCAGACGGTCCCCTTCTGCTTATCGGCGTATTCTGCCGCGGCCTTCTGAGCCTTGTCCCATTCCTGCATCTTCCCCCAGCAGACCACGATGCGGAACCGGACCTTCTCTTTCTCGCGGAACTCCGGCGCGACCTTAAGCACCGCTTCATAGGCCAGCGCTGCATCCTTGTAGTTGTGCTTTTTGAAAGCCTCCTCCGCACGCTTGAAAGTCTCCTCCGGATCGTCTGCCGATGCCATCCACGCGCAAACCGCTACGCCGACCGCACCGAACACGATCGCTAATCGCCTCATCGCCGATCCCTCCTTTTCCCGCTCCCGCGTTTTCTCTACCGCGCAATCTTACGCGATGCCCTGTCCATAATAACGCCGCAATCCCATGGCGCGCGAGGCCCGGCTGCCGGGGACGATCCCGACCGCCACACGGGGGACCAATATCCGGTCTCGCCATCGCGCGCTTAAGCACTATAGACGTCGGTTCCACTGCCCGGTTTCGCAAATTCCCGGTTTGTCGCATCCCCGCCCTAAGCATGCCACCTCAACTTTCAGGTGCCTGTTCTTAAGAGCCTATCCGAAAACCGCCGGCGCGCAGCTTACCTCAGCGAGTCCCACTTGTCCGACAGGAAGTTTTTGGATGGGCACTAAAAAACAAGCTTAACTTATTGTGCTGTAAGGTCTTGTGTCTTTAAGGCTGGGGAAACGCCCCCCGACTAGGCGGGCTGGTCGCCCAGCGATGCGCCGGAAAGGGGCTTTTTGCACAATTAAGGTCACAAGTCCCTGTAGGACAATGCCTTACATGCGAGCGCCATTGCTGAGGAGTCGCATCGCAACCTAATTGCTCATAAGGCGTTACGCCCTTTATGCAACAAAGTCGCTGGGGAGGAAAAAATTTTTGAAAGTTTCGCTCAACAATCGCAAAAGTCCGGGACGTGTTTTGCCGATAATCCATGAATGACGGGCGGGACCGATGGGGGGCACCGCGCCGTTGCATCCGACATTTCGCAAATGGATGGGGAATCGGGTGCGGACATGGAACCCCTCGGGGGAGGAAGGCAGGTAGCGCCATGCGTTACTCTATTTGCGTTTGCGTTTTTCTGGTCTGTGGGGCGATGGCGGTCGCGGGCGCTGTGCGCGCGGCGGACGATTCGACGAACAAGGCGAAGGCCGTAGCCGCCTCCGGTGGCTCCGCCAGGACGGCGCAGGGGCAGACGAAGGCCGCCCCTGCGGAGCTTTCCAGGACGGCCTTCGATGCTCCGAGGCAAGGCGAGATAGCGATGGAAAACGTCAATATCCGCTCCGGCCCCGGGGTCGGCGAGAAGGTGATCGGCGTACTCCGCAACGGCGACCACGTCACGGCCGTGGCGCAGGTCGGCGACTGGCTGGAGATAGAGTACCCGGCCAAATTTCCGGCCTGGATATCGAAGGACTACGTGGATGTGGTCAAGGAATCGGGAGACCGGAACGGTACAAGGATCGGGAAGGTCAACTGTCCCAAAGTGCGCATCAGGGCTTCCGGCGATATGACCGGCAAGGTGCTGAAGGAGGCCACGCGCGGGGATGAGGTGATGATCGTCGGCGAGTCGGGCCTGTGGTACAAGGTCGTTGCGCCGGCCGGATCCAGATGCTACGTCCACAAGAATTGCGTGCAGCTCGAGCCTCCGAAGGCCGGTGTGCCGCCCGCCGGGACACCTGAGGTCGCGTCCGCGGCCGGGAGCCGGAAGACCGAAGGCGCCGGTTCGTCCACCGACGCGGCTTCCAGTCCCGCCGCTTCCGCCGCCATGGCCGGCGAGAAGCAGGATGCCGATGTGGAGGCGAAGAGCGCGGTAACCGCGGCGGCTCCAGCGCCCGGTGCAGGAGGGGCAGCGGCGTCTGCTGCGTCATCCAAAGTTACGGTAGCTTCCGCGCCGAAGACCGAGCCGCTCCTCCCGATATCGGTCGAATCCGGACAGAAGCCTGGAGATACCGCGGCGAAGGACAGCGTACCGGTCGAAAAGCCGAATCTGACCGCTTCCGCTTCGGTCAGGGTGCCGAGGCTGCCCTCAGGCGAAGGCTTCGTCAGCGAGGGCATCCTCGAGAAACAGACGAAACATGACGCCCCTGTCGGTTACCGGCTTACCAAGGGCGGGATAACAACCTACTACGTCAGGGCTGCTGAAGATGTAGACCTCGAAAAGGCGGTTGGCAAGCTTGTCGGGGTAAAGGGGCGCATCCTGCCCCCGCCGAAGGGCTTCGCCCATCAGGTCCTGCTTGCCGAAAGCGTGGTCGCGGCCGAATAGCAGCGCCGGTTGCGAACCTTGGCTGGATATCGCCGGGGCGCCCATTGGGGCGCCCCGGTCTTTTCCGGCTTTGTTGCGTAATATCGTAAGGCCTTGATATATAATGGTTTGCGGCGTGCTGCTCGGGCGGCGGCATTTGTGCGTAACGTATTGTTCCGCATGAAGTTGCGGCTTTAATTGTGCAACAAGGCCCATGGGCGCGGCAAGCAATTACCAACCGGCTCGACGCCCCCCTACGGACGCCTGGGCAGCGCCCGCACAAGCAGCAGCGTCTCGTCACGTTCCGGAGCCTCGACCGCTGGAAATGCGACCCCGTATTCAGGCCTGCGGTTCCCATCAGGACCGTAGAATTCGAGGCGTACCGAGTGCAGGCCGGGCGGGAGGTCAAAGCCGATGTAGGCGATCCTGGCTGGCAGCATCTCCCACGTCCTGACGTCCGAGTCGGCGTCTATGGCGGTCGAGGCGGCAAGGAGGGCGATGCCGGACATCGCCAGCGCGAGCGAAGGCTCCCAGCGTCTGACGAAGACCGAGCCGACCAGGTGGCCGAAGCCGGCCGCTGCCAGAGCGTCCGCAACTACTGGCCGGCCGTAGATCACTCCAGCGACGCGTTTGCCGCCGTGGGTGGACGCCTGATACTCGATATCTTCAAACACCGGGACCGATACCCACCGGCCGCCGTCTATCGAGACCATGCATCTGACGATCTCCTGCGGCCGGGGTTCTATGGATACGACTTCCCCATATTCGCCCCACCGCACTTTGGCCGGGCAACGGCCCATCTCGACCAGTATTGCCAGGTTGGCGCGGATATTGACGTCCGGCTCCACGATATCCCTAGACATCCTGCGCTTTTCGCACAGTTTTCCGGCATCTTCGAAGGCGATCCGCGCGCCCCCCTTTTCGCCCAGATGGGCCCGGCATTTTCCTTCCATAAGGTACAACAGCGGCCAGTCGGCGGCGCTTTCGCTAGGCGATCCCTCCACGTCCGCCGCAACCGCCTTACGAAATTCCTCCAGGGCGCCGGCATAGTTTCTGTCTGCGTATTTGAGCAGTCCCATGTACAGGTACGCCATCGTGCGTTCATACGGATGTCCTATGAACGGCCGCGAAGCGCTGCGGGAGTAGGCTGGCGGACTAGACGGATCCTCGCGGCGTCTGTTTTCTTCCATTCGCGATATGGCCGCTGAAAGCGCCGACAGCGCGGTCGGATGGTCGCCGGATGCTATCGCTACGGAAGCCATCCGCAACTCTTCAAGTGCCCGGTTCCGGTGCCTTTCGGAGGTATCGGCCAGCCTCCGGGATTGGACCTCCCGGGCCTTTTCAAGGTCGCCGGAGTAGTACGCGCGGACGACGCGCGAGACGGAATTTCCGCAGCCGGCCGACAGCACTGCCAAAACCGTCGCCGCTGCTGCGGCCGAATGCCTCAACCCTCTTCCGTCCGCCATACGCACCCTCCGCCAGTGGCACAGCCACGTTCCGCAAAGTTCATAGACGCTGGGCCGGGGGCCGGCGCGGCCACTGGCCGCCTGCTCCTTGGAAGGCAACCAGCGCACCGCCGTTTACGCAACTCCGCCATGCCGGCCGCAGATTTCGTATCCGCAGCCGTACGTCCCGTGCCTCCTGCGCGGGGATCCTCTACCGGTCCGCCCGGAACGGCTTCGGGGAATATATCGCCTGTCCCAGTATGCGGGCCAGGGCGCGGCGGCGGATGTCCGCCTCCCGGCCCCCCATCCCGCAGACGCGCGCGAAGGAGCATCCGCGGCATTCCTCCGCCCTGGCTGGCGCCGGCGGGAAGTGCCCGGCCGCGATTGCACCGAGGATCGCGCGGATGCGTTTCTTCGTTTCCTCCAGGAACGAATGGGCCAGGTTCTCACCGCGCAGATCGAGATGCCGGCGAGCCAGCTTGGCTCCCAAGAGCCCCGGAGCGTCATCTTTCATCCAGACGAACGATGTCCGCCTGATCTTCTCCCAAGGTCTTATTTTATACACGGCTGCGGCGCACGGATCGAGACCCTTCAGACGGGCGACCAGGAGGTAGAACGGAAGCTGGAATTCCAGCCCCGACAACATGCCAGCAACGGTCGGCGTCCTACCTCCGGTCTTGTAGTCGTATATCGCCACAGTCTTCGGCGGAGGGGGACCAGACAATTTGAGCGCCTCGGCGATCACGGCCGTCGGAGGAGGAGTTCCCGATCCGGGAGCTTTCCTGCCGCGCCGGCCCGGAGCGCCGGCACCCGGGTCGCGGCTTGTGCTTCCGCTCCGCCTGCCGTCCGGGCCGCCGCTCTCATGGCCGGAGCCGCCATCCGGGCTGCGGCCTGATGCGCCGCCCAAGCCGGCATCCGATGCCTCGTCAGAACCGCCGCCGAAATCGGCGCCCGGGCCGCCGCCCGATCCGAAGCCGGAGCGGACACCGGCCCCGCCGCAGGCTACCATCCCGCCCTCCGCGTCGGCCCTCAGCGGCGCGTCGCAGCGGTCCACCCGCGCCGCGAGCCGGAGCCCGTTTTGCAGCTCCACATCCCCCAAAGCTTCGGCAATGTCGGTCGGCGCCTGGACGGACCACATGACCTCCAGCAGCTCCGGTGCCATACGCCAGGTTGCGTTCCCGGCCGCTTCCATCTCGCCGATCACGAAATCCGCCAGCGCCCCCGAAGGCTGCCGCGTATCCGACAGGTCCAGCAGCCCTTCCCTGAACGCCTCGACGAACGGATCGTCGCTGAAATCCAGTTCCGCCAGCGCCTTTTTCAGCTCGTCCTCCAGTTCCCTAAGCGCCGATCCCTCCTCGCCTTCCTTCCCGGCGAACCACTCGCCGCGCGCCACTCTCCGTTCGGCAAACCTCCGCAGCACGGTATGGATCAGCTTGCCGCGGTTCACTGGCGAAACGTCCCACTCGATTTCCGGATCGGCGGCCAGCCCGGCCACGTTCTCGAAGAAGAACCTCGCGGGGCAGGAAGCATACGATTCGAGGAATGACGCCGATACGCTACGCCTAGGCCTGCGACGTCCGTTTCCGTCCCGCGAAACGCGAAGGGCCAGTTCCAGCGCCGCCCCCCTCGCGCCCTGGCTCAGATGGCCGGTGTACGGAGAGAGGTCCGCCGGGCAGGACCTCCGCGCGTATACGCTCATCGCGCGCAACATTCCCCGGACCTCGCCCGAAAGCCCGGCCGCGACGGCGACCTTCAGCGGCGAGATATCTGCGCTCTCGACAGGAGCACCGGAGGCGATCACCGCCTTGGCAGCCCCGGCGGCGGCATCGAGAACCTCGCGCTCCGTAGCGGAGGCTTCCAGGGCGCCCGCAGCCCCTCCGTTGGCCGCCGCTCCCGGCGTTCCGGGATGTCCGGCCGGGCCGGAACGTTCGTCGTCTGCCTGGTATCTGTCCGCGCCCACCCGCGGGCCGTCGGACCGCCGCCCCTCCAATTCCTTCCCAGCGAGCCGACCAGAACCGCAGCCCGCGCCATCCGCCATACGGATGCCGGAGCGGCGATCCCCGCCCGATCCGCCGCATCCCCCGGCAGGCAGGAATCGTGCGAGCGATGCGACATATACGCACGGCGGCACGGGGCTGTCGCCGACGTTCCGAGGCCGGGAAAGGACGCAGCCGTCCGTTCCGTTCAGCGCATAATAGGCGAACAGGAACCGGCCTTCGAGCGGGCGCGATATGTCGCGCGCCGGGATCCCCGGCGCGCCTGGAATAGGCGGGAAAAAGCGCGCCGCCTCGGCGCCGGGAACGGCATCTTCCGTCAACCCTCCGAAAAACATCCGCCTGAACGTCAGTCCGCGGGCATCAAGCATGCCCAGCACCTGGACCCCATCCGGGTTCCAGCCTTCCGGAACGTAGCGTCTGGATGCCAGTATGTCCTCGACGACTTCCAGGAACTCCGGGAAGCTCATCTGCCTCTCCCGTCCAGCCGCCGCGCACGCGGCGGCGGCCTCGGCCGCGCACCCGGCGACGATATCCAGTCCCAGCCGGCGGCGTGCGATCGTTTCAGGGTCTGGGGCGGCGGGCGGCCTTCCATCCATGGCGGCGGAGGATTTCCCTGCCGGACCGGCGTCGGTTTCCCGGGCCGGCTCCGCTCCGGATTTCCTTCCCGGCCGCGCGTTTGTTTCCGCGCCCGGTCCCGTTCCGGTTTTTCCTTCCGGTTCCGATGGCGGCCTCCCGAAAGCCCTCCCGGCCAGCTGCCCCGCCGGACCGGCTACCGGTCGCGCCCCCGGGGAGGCGTCCGGTTCCGCTGTATGGGCGGCTGCCGGTTCCCCAGCGAGCCCGGCCGGAACGCCGGAAGCAAGTTCCGCGATGCGTTCGCCGATGCGCAGTTTTTCGAACAGGTCGGCGATCCGCAGCGCGTGTTCGTGCGGTTCCAGGCGCGCGCCATCGGCAAACGGCGCCAGCAGGTCGCGCAGCTTCCGCAGGACCTCGATCAAGGCTTCCAGTGCGCCCGGCGCAGCCCTGGCCCTGTCGGCCTCCTCGTGCGTCATTTCACCCCGTCGGACCGCCTCGTCTGCCCTTTCCGCCGCAGCCAGGCGCACCCTCAGTATGGCCTCTATTGGCCGCAACCATGCCGATTCAAAACTGCCGCCTCCGCGCAGGTCCGCCTCGACCGCTATCGTCCTCAGCAGCCGCGCCGTCGCGCCTTCCAGCGGTACGCCGGCGGCGCGGAAGTCGAACAGCGGGCAGGCCGCGACCTCCAGCATATCCTCGCGCCGGAACCCCAGCGCGGCGGCGCGCAACAGGGACATCAGCGACCGAACCACCGGCAGCGACGCCGCCGGGCGCCCGCGGCAGATGTGGAATCCGATCGCGTACTCCTCGAATATCTCCTCCACCAGGTGCGCATACGCGTCGAGGTCGGGGAATATGACCGCAATATCGGAGGGAGCCAGAGAAGGCTCGGATTCGCGCAGGGCGCGTATACGCCTGGCGATAGCGCGGACCTCATCGCGCCTGTCTTCCGCTTCGAGCAGCTCGATGCCGGTCGCCTCCGCCGACCCGGCGCACCCACCTTCCGTCGGGGGCGCCGCCATCGGATCCGCCGGCGCGTTCGGGGAACGGTCGGCCATACGGTCGAGCCAGGCGGCGGACGAACGATCCGGCCGGCGGTCCGGTGGCCGGGGGAGCGGGCGATCCGACGCCGGGGCGGTCCCGAAGACCGCCTCGACCAGCCGCGTGCGGGACGATTCGCCGCGCCGCGGACACGTCCGGTCCGGCGGGGGCGCGGCACCCTTCGTGCCGCTCCGTTCGGCCTCCGGAGGCGCGCCGCGACGGGCCTTCCGACGCCCCCTGCCAGGTTCCCCGGACTCAGGTGGCGGCAGCCCGGCTTCGCGCAGCGCCTCCGCCATCCCGGCCGCCACCGCCGCGACCGGCGAAGAGAGGTCCGGCCAGTCTATGCATACGAGCGTCCGGTTCGCGGACCGGGCCAGGGTGGCCACCGCGCGAGCCTGCGCCTCAGTCAAGTCGTAGAACCCCTCAACGACCAGCAGTTTCAGCCTTTCCGGCACCAGCGCAGGTCGTCGGGGCCGTGGACCGGACAGCGCCAGCACCCTGTCGGTCGGGTCTTCCGCGCCCATGTCCCGCAGCGCGGCGATGTATGCGCGAAACGCGGCCGCCAGCAAAACGTCGAGGCGATCCCGGTACCCGGCAGCCGGCGCGGCGCGCCTGTACTCGCGGATTTTTTCCTCCAGCGCCTCCGGGGAAGTTATGTAACCGTGTTTCAGCCTGTCGAATAAGTCCGCGATACTTTTGACGGTCAACGCATGGGCGACAACCGGACGCGGCTCGGATCGCGCATGTCCGCCGCCTCCCGCGACGGGGTCCGCTCCTGTTTCGGGAACCGCTCCCGTCCCGGGGACTTTTTCCGTTCCAAAGCCGGCTTCCGTCTCAAAGCCTGCTCCCGGGCGGTGGCC
>JAOACM010000052.1:13789-14062 GCA_026417845.1 Planctomycetota bacterium
CCGGTTCCCGCGTCCGGGTCCGCCGGAACGTTCGCGCCGGAGGCCGCTTTGCGCAGGCTTCCGCGGACGAGTTCGAGGACCTCGCGAGTTCCGATAGCGGCAACGTCGGGCGGACAGGCCGCGTCGGCCAGCCCCTGGATCGTCCAGACTCCCGAATGGAACATGCCGCCCAGGCGCAGAGCCAGCCGCATCTCGACGCGCAGCCGCTTGCGCTCGGTCGGGACCAGCCACAGCCAGGGCGGATGGGGAATCGCCGGGCCAGCCTCCCGGGCC
>JAOACM010000525.1 GCA_026417845.1 Planctomycetota bacterium
TGGGGAACGTGGCCCGGGCGACGCCGCGCCCCTTCCGCCGTCTTCTCGTTCCCGACCGCGTCCGGATCATTGCCTTCACTGGCGCCTCCCTCCGGAGGCTTCGCTCCACGATCCGTAAACGTCCCGCGCAAAGCCGCCGCCCCCCGATGCCGGGCGTGGGACCTTACGTGATGCCCATGCGGCGATATTTTGGCAGCGCCCGACTCCCATGTCGGACGCCAGGCGCGTCCGGGATGAAATCCGGATGCTACCGAGGGCCGCCCGGTGGTTATCGGCCTCCAGCGGGGCGAACCGGTACCACAGTTGGGTTGTGCGCTCCCCCATGGCGTGGAAAATGAATTTTTTCTTGCCGGCGACGGGTTCGCGGTGTATATAACCGGTAGAATACCGGTTATAAGAGGTTGCAGATGCCCAGACGGATCGCGAAACCGAAAGACCCCCTGCCGCCGGGAAGACCCTCCATGGCAGGGCGCGCCTCGCTTGCCGAGGCGCTTGCCGAGGAGATGGCCGAGGCAATCGCTCGCGGGAAGCTCCGCCAGGGTGATCTGCTGCCGCCCGAGCGCGCGCTGGCCGCCAGGCACGGAATAAGCCGCGTGACCGTGCGGGCAGCGCTCTCGCGACTGGCAGTGCGAGGGATCATCGAGCGCCTCCCGGCGGTGGGCTACGCGGTCGCCGCGCCGGGCGGGCGACTCGTTAATGCCGGGCCGGTCGGCCTGATCTACGGCGACATCGGCGGGCGGACGCTGGCCGCGTCGCGTTCAGTCGGGGCCATCGAGGCGGAACTCGCCAGGCGCGGCCGCGCGCTCCTGGTGGGCGCCTCGGGGCTGACCGGAGAGGGGGAGGACGAGTGCATACGCAGGTTCCGCGCCGCCGGCGCCCGGGCCCTGGTGATCGCCCCGGCGATTTACGGAACGCGCCCGACTGAGCTGGAAAACTGGATCCGGAAGGGTCTGCCGGTCGTTCTTGAGGGGCACCCCGGCCGCTGGCTGCTGCCGGAGACGCTGGCCGCGCGATGTCCTCAGGTGGACGTGGATAACCGCGGCGGAGTGCGCGCGGTCATGGAATACCTGTGGGGCCTGGGGCACCGGGGCTTCGCGTTCGTCTCGCCTTCGCCGGCCGAAGGTTCGGAGCGATGCGCGGCCTTCGTCGAGTTTCTGCGCGAGCGGGGGATTTCCCCGCGGCCCGAGTCCGTGCTGGCGGGGCTCCCCGACGCCGATCTCAGGTCCGCCGGTCGCGAGGGCTTCCGGCGGCTGTACGAGGCGGACGGCACGCTGCCGACCGCCGTCGTCTGCCCCAACGACGACGTGGCCTTGGGCGTTATAGAGGCCGCGCGGGCTGCGGGCTTGAGGTGTCCGGAGGATATCTCCGTCACGGGGTTCGGCAACGAGTCGGTGGACGGCCCGGCCGCACTGGGGGAACTCACCACCCTTGAATTTTCGCGGGATGATCTTGCGCGCCATGTGGTCGGGATTCTGGAGATCCAGATGGCCGGCGGGGCCAGTCCGCGGCCGGCGCGGATCAGGATCCCGGCGCGCCTTGTGGTCCGGAGATCATGCGTGGCGGCGCCGGCCGCAGGCCGGACGCAAAGGAGAGGAAAGTCATGAGACCGTTGGTCGTCGCGGCGTTGGGTTGCGCCCTGACAGCGGGCCGCGTCGGAGGAAGCGAAGGGCCTGTCGGATTCTCCGCCGGGCCGAAGGTGGCGGTCGGGAAGGACGGGGTGCGGATCGAGTTCGCCGCGAGCCGCGCCACCGACGTGGCCGTTGAGATACTCGACGCGAAGGGCGGGACCGTCCGGCACCTGGCCGCGGGCGTACTCGGTAAGAACGCGCCGGAGCCACTCGGGAAGGGCATGGCCCAATCGCTCGTCTGGGACCGCAAGGACGACTTGGGCAAGGACGTGCCGGCCGGAAACTATTCAGTACGGGTGGGGCTGGGGCTGAAGCCGGCGCTCGGGAAAATCGAGAACTTCGAACCGCTTAACGCCGGGGAGGTGCTTGGCCTGGCCGGGCTGCCCGGCGGCGGGGTCTGCATCCTCAACCGGGGCGGCTACCCCGACTTCCTGCCTCGCCTGATCGTTCTCGGACGGGATGGAGCTTATGTCCGCCAGATATTCCCGCCGCCGGCCGGGCTCGAACCGGAGAAGTCGCCCGGCATCAGGTTCTTCCGGCGCGGCGACGGCTGCTGGGTGCCGATTCTGGGCGAAGTCATGCCGCGCCCCAAGGACTCGCCGCCGTTCTGCCCCATGGCCGCCGGAGGCGGGAGTCTGGCGGTCGTTCCCTTCGGCGCCTCGGCGCTCCGCCTCTTCGATACCGGGACCGGTGCGCTGGCGGCGCCGGTGGCGGCCGATTCGCTCGGCCAGGGCAGGGGCAAGCTCTCCCCCCGCGGCCTGGCGATGAGCCCGGACGGCAAGTGGTTCTACCTGACCGGCATCGAGGCCGACGGCAGGCAGATCCGGGCGCTCCACGCCGTCTACCGGCTGCCGTCCGACGGAAGCGTGCCGCTCAGGCCGCTGGCCGGCGACCCGGGAAAGCCCGGGAAGGGCGAAACGTTTTTCGATACGCCGATCGGCCTTGCCGCCGACAAGGACGGCAACATCCTGGTCGGCGACAGCGGCAACGACCGGGTGGCTGTCTTTTCGGCCGACGGCAGGTTCCTGCGCGCGGTCGAGGTCAGATCGCCGGTCTTCGTCGGGGCGATGCCCGGCGGCGGGTTCGTCGCGCTATCGGCAGGCGCTCCGCCAAGCCCGGCCCGGACGTTCCCGGCGGGCGGGGCGAGACTGCTGCGGTTCGGTGCTGACGGCAGACAACTCGCCGGGGAGGATCTGAAAACACCGCGCGGCGTAGGCAAGCTATGCGCCACAGGTCTGGCCGTGGATGCCTCGAAAGATCCCGCCATCGTCTGGCTCTCGCTCGCGGGAGAGGCCGGAGAGACGGGGGCGGGGGCGCTGCTGAGGTGGGAGTGCCGCGGGACGGGGCTTGCGGCGCTCGATCCGATCGTCACCAGCTACCGCCGGCCGCAGACCAAGGGGCCGTAC